>JAHEGY010000029.1:0-22439 GCA_024644875.1 Cyclobacteriaceae bacterium | reverse complement strand
GCGCCTTCGAAAAACAATCCTGCCTTATTGATACCGCCCTGCGCAAAATCATTCCAACCATACCATAACCTTGCTAGTTTATTTTTCGCCCTTGGATTAATCTGTATGTACGCTTTTGTGTCATACGAGAAATCTTCATGATTGGCAACAAAGATCTTGCCTGAGATAGAGTCCAGATAATATACTACAGAGCAGGCTTATCTCAGCCTGGGTTTGGTACCCGGAAGCACCTTCCCGCGAAAAAGAAATATATTTATACGGTTCCACATTAAGTATTGATACAGGCCAGGATCCTTGGAATTCAGGGAATTCCCAATTAAGGATCTTTCCTTTTTCTATTCTGCCATCACTTTTTGAAATAAAATAATTTGACATTTTATCCGGATCTACAATGGCCTCAAAGACTTCGTTCACTGGTTTCAGGATCTGCAGGGCGGTTTTAATCTCAAGTTTTTCTGGCCTCATACATCTAAAACTGTGTTTCAGTTTTTCTTATAATCTACTATTTAGTTTATTAAATATTTTTATATTGGAACAAACTAAACTATTACAATTATGGAAAAAATACAGGTTAGAGCATTAATTAAAATTAATGAAGGGCAGCTTGAAGCTTTTAAGGAAATTACCTCCCAATTTATTTCAGAAGTTAAGGAAAAAGATCAGGGTACTTTAATGTATGACTGGTATTTAAATGAGGATACGCTGGAATGTGCCGTTCTTGAAGACTATACTGATTCTAATGCCGCACTTGAACACATAACCCATGTAGGCGATCTTTTACAAAAACTTATGGATCTTGGAGAAATGTCTCTTGAATTATACGGCAGTCCAAATGAAGAATTATCAAAAGCCCTAGATGGAGTAGGCGCCAAAGTCTTTCCTTTTTATGCCGGTTTATAGTTTTGGCTTAATTGGGATCCATACTTCTTCTTCCGAATCCGGAAGATTCGGGCCTGAATATTTTTCAGTCATTATCTCGAATTGAGGCCGTTGGTCAAAAATATATTTGGAGGCAGGCAACCATTGGCCGTATATGTATTGGCTGGTCTTCTTAAAAGTAACAGTATGCCCTTTATGGATGAATATGGCATACAAACCAGGAGGAATTATTAATCGATCCATTCCGGAGGGGATATACTCAAAATCAAGGACCTGAACTGCTGCCCACTTGATAAATTGAGTTTGTACTGTGAAGTTATCTATCATGATATTTTCAGGGTATTCCTGGATTGAATAAAAATCATTGCCAGTTCTATGCTCTATTTCCTTTATTCTGGGCTTGAAATTTCTCCACAACTCCCTGGTTCTATTTTCCACAAGGGTGGTTATTATCTTCATGCCAATCATTTTTATTGATTTTAGCTCAGTTATTCTGGGTTCTGCCATAGATTTTTTTTCAATATCAAACAATCCAAATTGGTGGAAGAATCTTTTAAATCATCGATGATAAAATTTATTACGCAGGAGATTAATTTCAATACCACACACACCTGATCAGTGAAAGCCTGGCATGTGGAAGTTTAATTCTGCGTTTTCAATAATCAGGATCCAATCCTGTCCACGACCTGAGGTAGGAGGGGTATAAGTTTGAATTCCATCTGTATCTCCTGTGTGAACATGATAAGAAACGCCATATCTTGGATCATACCAAATCTCTTTGATGTACCTGGCCTCTACCACACTTTTATCAATAGTAAAAGATTCACCACGTGGAGAATACACAATAGCAAAAGCATCGTTATTGGCGACAGCTGCCCTTATCTTGCCTCCACCCGTCATTGGGCCATTTTTGATCATGGATTGATTGGGAACCAGCTTTGAAAATGACCTGGCTTCAAACAAAGTACGCACATGTTTCATCTGAAAAGCACCGGGGTGATCCAGGGCAGCATGCCATGGCATAACGGCAGCGATTATAGGCCCCCTTCCCTCATCATACATCTGCCAGACACTGCTATGACCATAGGTGTGACCGCATGCACCCGCCAGAATTGACCAGTAAGCTGCCTGGCGTACATCATAATCATCAAAACGATCATGTCTGTTGAATCCGCTGAAATAAAATCCTACCTGAATATTCTCATACCTGGGCTCACCATCCAGAGTAGGCTTTGGAGGATCCAGTGCATAGTCATTTTCAGCATACAATCCGTTATCATGGTCATGCGCTGCATGGGAAGATTGATACATATTGAAGTCAAGCCATTCCGTGTTATGAAAATAATCAGAACTCAAGCCAGGTCCCCTTGGGTGAAAGGTGATCAGATGATTTCCATTATCTCCTTCCCGAAGACCTTTAGCCATAGAATCCATTATTTTTTTTTCTTCTTCGGTATGAATGTTATGATCCCCTCCAAGAATCCAGATCAAAGATGCGTCTTGGTATCTTTTGCCAAGGAATTTCCCAAATGCATGTGCATTTTCAGGGGTAAAAATTACGTTTTCAGGGCTTAATGAGCTCCAGTAACTACCCCATGTGGGCAGCATCCCGATGACTAGTCCAAGGGATTGGGCTTTTTTTACTATATAGTCAACAAGTGTGAAGTAATCTTCGTTTGGTGTGGAAGGATCATTATCCATCAGGGGGATTTGGCCTTCTGCACTAGGAACATCAAGGCCTCCAATCTGGGAAAGAACCACTGCCTGTATTACTGTAAATCCCTTTTCAGCACGGTCTTCAAGATACAGATCTGCTTCTTCCCTGGATAAACGATGAAATAATTCCCAGGCTGTATCGCCCATGTAAAAAAAAGGATTGCCATCCTCTTTTATCAGGTATCGACCATTCTCGCTGACTTTCAGGTTTTGGGCATTTACTGTTTGGATAACTATCAGTACTAAAAAAGTGCAAATAAAGGATGTAAAAATTTTCATAATTTTCTTTAGAGTATTTATTCTGAATATTGACCGTCTAATTTAATGAACATTTCCAATTTATGAGTTTAGATTAATTTTTAATTGGGTGATCAAATAGGAAGAGTATCATATGCCGTCAATGTTTTTAATCCTGTCCTCATAGCTATGGATTTCAGGCAGGTTACTGAAGGGCTTGTCAAGGTAAAAATATACGCAACTCGACCAGTCATCACCATATCTCTCAAATAACCAGCCGTTGTAATCTTCATAATCGGTAGGTGCGGGATTGTTCCCGGCTTCATACAGAACGGTTCCATTCTTCTGGAATTTTTCTTTATGTTGCTGGTAACAACAGCCGATCTGGTGTATTGTCATCCGGATATCAGTGTTGAAGTATACCGGATCCGGTACATGGTACCTGTAGAAGCAGAATCGCATTTCTTCAAAATCTATATACGAGGATCCCTGATACTGATGGCTATACAGTCCTTGTCCCCATCCTGTCCCGATATAATCCTCAGTTCCCGTACCACAGAGGGTTGGATTATCCGTATCCCCATCCAGGTAGATCTTAACCTCACCTTCGCCCCACCAGGAATCAAGAAATACATCCTGATTAGCTTCCACTCCAAAATTTACACCCAGGAAACGACCGGATCCTTCCAGTTTTGGCAGAAATTCATAATCATTCCTCATTTCAGTGGAATCTTCTCTTCGATAATAGGCATGGAAGTATAAATGATCATCCCCATGCATTTCCCCAATGGTATAATCAACATCATAGAAGATGGCGGACTGGGCTGTATCGGTCTCGTTGATCAGGATAATTTTCATTCCATCCCTAAAAGGCATTGGTACATAACAATTGTAGCTTCTTCCTTCCGGATTTGAGAACAGTGCCGACTCAAAGGGATACATTTCACCCAGGCCCATGCCGAAGAAGTATCCGATAGGTGCTGATACTGCTGGTTTGGTTTCCCCATCCCAATACATATTCAATTTCAGGCCCAGCTGCATTTTTTTATCCTTTTCCCTGATCGTCATCCATATCCTTCGTATCGTTCCGCTAACCCCTTCCGGCTCATAGGCCAGGACCAATGTATCACTGGGGAGGAGATTTACATGTGCTCTTCCTTTTCTACCATAGTTTTCCAGTCCCCCTTTCCCTTTTTCCGCAGCGGGATTTTCAGGGCTGGACCACCGGGTTTGAACATTATCAGGTTTTTGAAACAATTCCTGACCATTGCTTAAATAACTGAGGGGAACAAGAATGAGCCAATATATCTTTTTTAACATGTTTTTATAATTGTTTATGCAGGTTTTTTTAAAGCATAAAAAGAAACATTATCTCCATTCCAGGTGTTGCCGACAGGTAGAACGTTATCAAAACATTCAATATTTACAAATCCATGGTCAGACAATTCCGGGATTAATATTTCTTTATTGAAATAGTGTGTCCAGAAGCGGTATCTGACAAGTCTATCATTCTCATCCATTATAGAATGCTGCATAAGATATACATGGTTTTCAGGGTAATGAAATCCATTGATCAGTTCAAGATATTTGTGAGGCCTCCAGAAACCTCCCTCTGTCACTGTCCATCCCTGTTCCCCGGGGAATTTATCATCAAGATTTCTGTCATTAAGTACATCGAAGATAAAGGTACCGCCAGGAACCAGCGCATTATAGATCTTATTAAGCAAAGCATCCCGGTCATCTGGATAGAGCACACCGAAATCGCAAAAGATCATAATAATCAAGTCATATCGGTTTCTTACATCCAGAGTAAGGTAGTTCTGACATATATATTCTATTTGCAGATTGTTTTTCCTGGCCTGGGTCCGGGCGTATTCGATAGAGTTTTCAGAGAAATCCATACCGGTTACCTGGTGCCCTTCTTCAGCCAGCTTTTCAGTATACATACCCGGGCCACAACCCAGGTCCAAAATCTGCATTTCCGGGATTTTACAATATCCCTTAATAAAATTCAGTGTTTTCAGGATACTTTCCGATTTTCTGGTCGCCGAATCGACCTCAGGATCGAGATGTGCTTTCAGCAGTTGTTTAGAGACATAGGGATCTGTCCACATCATGGCATCTCCCGGCTCATACAACGTGGGTTTTTTTGATAATTCCGTAAGTTTATTAAAATTCATGTTCTCCTGTTTATTGATAAACTTTTACCCAGTCGATGATCATCTGTACCGGCAGGTCTTCCTGATTTACTTTCCCTACCCATGAGCCTCCCAATTGTTGATCTATCAGTATATAAAATGGCTGATCATAGGGCCATTGTGATGGGTCCACACCTTTTACTTTGGGATATGTAAAAGTTTTATCCCCATTCAAGGTAAAAACGAGCCTGTCGGGATACCATTCAAGCCCAAAAGTATTGAACTGACCGATATTTATCCTGGATGTTGAAGAATAGGGTGGGTTGGTCTTTTGCTTCAGCTCAAGCGTATAATAGGAATGTGTCGTCTGATAAATAATGCTGTCAAAATTAAGGTGTTCCATTATATCGATCTCTCCATTTCTTGGATACATACCGTATATATTTTTTTCAGCCAACATCCACATGGCTGGCCAGGCACCCTGAGCGCATTCCAGCTTAGCATGTATTTCTATCCTGCCGTATTGAAAGGCAAATTTCTGTTTCGTATAAACACCGCCGGTCAGGAAAGGTCTAGGATCACTCAGGGTGTCAGAATTGACGATACCCTTTAAGAATAATTTTCCTTCTTTAATATCATAACAATTTGGGTCATCTGTCATGTGCCGCCCCCAATCCGCATTATTTGGGGGTATTTTTGTCCATTTGGTGGTATCCAGGGAAGAATTTTCGAAATGATCCTCCCAGACCACTTCCCATTTCGAACTGGTTCTGTTTTTATTCTGAACATAGATATAGGAATCATCTACATTGTAGGGCACCACCTTACATCCATATATCAATATTGCTACAAGCAATATCAAAATCCCGTTTTTATTGAGTTGGAATTCCATTATATATTAAATGACCAATTCAAATTTCCTATTTATAATCGATCAATCAGCTGCTGTCAATTCCGCCATAAGCCAAAGAGTATGTGCAACCATAGGTGTCCAGTATTCTGAGATCTGCCACCATCCGCCGCCTATCTGAGGCTGGTCGTCGCTGTCACCGCCCAAGCCATTCATTACAGCTCCATTAATAACAGGAGTTGTTGGATAAAATGTGCTGCCGGGGAAATGTTCCGGGTGGTTATAACCTGTACCTATGAGGGTGGAGCTGTTAAATGAATTGACACCAATGATCCAGTCGAGTTGCTTTTGTGCATATGCTTTGAGTTCATCATCATTTAATATAGCACTAGCCTTAAGAAGTCCGATTCCAGCTGCAGCCACATTGGAGTTTATACCAACCCACCAGCTTAATTCCGGTTGCATGAAGTATCTGTACCAGAAGTCACCGATTTTACGATTTCCTCCAGGATCCTCCTTTGTATACAATCCAAACGGAACGATTCCAAAGCTATTGCTGGCAATAAACACTTTCAAATAATCCCTGGCATAACTGGTGATCATTTCTTTCCATTCCGAAACATTTTCATGTGCTGGGAACTCTTGAATAAGATCACATATGGCATAGAACTCAACACAACCCCTTGATATGTTTTTGTAGGGTTCCTGTGCCTCTCTTGAATTATAGAAAAAACCACTTATCCCCCCTTCGTCTCCAGTTTCCTGGTAGGTCTCCAAAAGGGCAGCTTGACTTATGGCAAATTCCTTATGACTTACATTCCCGGTAGTTTTGTACAATTCCAGGGCCGCCTGTATGGAAGCGCCTATTATGCCCGGATTATGGTCCTTGTCTGATTTTTTACACCATATAAGGCACTTTTCTGCTGCATCAATACAACGCCTGGAATAATCCGGATCAGTTTCTTTTGCTATCCGGGCCACTATTGCTTCAGAAGCGATAAAATTATATTGCCCCATCAGATCAAGGGGAGTCGTTCTGATGACCCGGTCATCTTTCGTGCCAATGATCAGCATGTCGGCATTGGATTTCCCGGCATTAGGCTTCGTAAAATAAGGTTCGCCTTCCTCATAATTTCCGGTCATGTTATCTGTCCATCGATTACTGTCTGAATGTTTTTGCACGTCACCGCCAACATAGCTCATGATATATCCTTCAGGTTCTTGCATATTAAGAAAATACCGGTTACCCCATTTAAGTTCAGCCAGTAATTTATGGTTCCCCAGTTGAGGGTATAGCTCATATGTTTTAGCAATTCCCAACATGCCATAAATGGTGGCACCTACCCACTTGCGTAAGTCGCTTGCATCATGCCAACCGCCTGAAACGTCCTGGTGTTTACCGTTATCCATACGAACACCATCATCCAGGTGACAAGGGGTAAGATACCCCGCAGTACTGTTTCCGCAACGCTGCCTGGAGAAGTAATCTATAATGGAGGCCATAGGTTGTTCATATACATTCTTGGAAATTCTGAATGGATAGGAACGGAGTGTGTCGGACAAAATATAATAAGAGCCAGTAGCCATTACTTCACTGAAATCACCTGTTGCATATTCTCCGAAATCTCCTTTTATCGGGATAAAATTACCTTTAAATGCAATTTTTCCAGTTACAGTATTTACGACCTCAAATCCTCTTTCAAGTAGGCCGGGAACTACACAAATTTTCGAGGCATCGGGAGTATATCCAGCCTGGTTGACCAGGATATCAACATTGTAGTCCCTGGACAGTCTCTGGGCCTGAATGGGTGAAAAATGGATGAACAGAATCATCGATAAGACAAGAAATCCGTAGTTAGATTGGATATAGTAAATCTTTAACCAATCTCTGCAATGTATCCCCTTTGATTGAGAATCAGAATTTTTATTTTTCATAATATGGTAGTTTAAAAATCTTCAAATCAGGAAATGATAGTCATATATTAAAAAAATGCTTTACCAGAAAAGCTATAAAAAGTTTTAACTGTAGCGGAATAAAGATAACAAATCGGGATAATTCATCCTATTTTAATAATCACTCTATTCAGTTAAGGATTTAAAAATTTGGCTATAGTTGTCGAATTGGATCCAAGCCCGGCCAGGGTTTATTCAGATTCGGTAGTAATCAGTAAGAATAAAACAAAAATCTGATTCTTATAACTTCTTTATGTAACACCGGGTTTGTTTATGCTGTCTGTGTTCATAGCTGTGCCATAGATTTTTGACGCTTTTATTCTCCTCCATTTCTTTGGTTGACTCTATGCTCTCTATATCGTTTTGGATCAGAACAGGAATAATATCACTGAAGATTATACCCGTAAGACCTTTATTCTGGTACTCTTTTTTAACTGCAATCAATAGCGTGTCAACGGTTCTTGTTTTCTGGTATATATTTAAAATGCGGAACAATGCGAAGCGTAGAATGCTGCCTTTAGATTTTTGCAGTGATGGTGACAATGAAGGCATCGTAATTCCAAATGCTATTACCTTATCGCTACTATCAAGGATTACAGAAACGTAAGCAGGATTAAGGATAGTAATGAATTGTTTCTTCAGGCAATCAATCTGTTTTTCAGATAGTTGTGAAAAAGCATAAATCCCTCTATACACGGAATTCAAAAGATTAAATATCCCATCCGCATGTTTGAGAAGGTCTTTCCGGCTCTTTAATTCAGCACTATGAAGGCCGTATCTCCTTTTTATCAATTTTGCTACCAGGAGTACTTTCTCAGGGACTTGTTTAGGCACTTTAACATTATATTCCACCCAATCGATATCTTTCTCATAACCCGCTTTTTCGAGCAGTTCGGGATAATATGGATAATTATAGTGGGAAAATGCGGTAGGAGTTTCATCAAATCCTTTTATCAGAATTCCAGAAGGATCGAAAGATGAAAAGCCAATAGGACCATGAATATGTTCCATGCCTTCTTTTTTAGCCCAGGATTCTACCGTATCCATTAATGCCATTAAAACTTCCAGATCATTGACAAAATCAAGCCAGCCAAACCTGGCATATTTGATATTGCGGTTTTCGTTATACCTGTAATGTATTATGCCGGCAACTCGTCCAGCGATTTTTCCATTCTGATAAGCAAGCCAGTATTTAGAAATGCAAAATTCATGTGCCGGATTTTTATCTGATGAAAGTGTTTTTAATTCCTCACTTCTTAATACTGGCACATAGTTATTATCGCCAGCATATAATTCTTCCGGAAACCGAATAAATTTGTTCAGATCGGATTTCGAGTTTATTTCCTTTATAGTAATACTGGCATTCATTTATACAGGAAATTTTTTCAGGTTAAAATCATTTAAAAAATTACCTTATACAATTGTTAATTCTGAGAAGTTGAAAAATCAGCCGAAAGATAATTGAAAAAATTTACTTCCTTGCTATAGTTCAACTTCTATATAGACGTAATGAAATCAAAAGGGTTTGTTTTTTTACTATTCGAGCTCAAATTCAGGATTCCTATCTGCCGGTAAAGGTGCATTTGTTGTTTTCCACCAGTCTTTGAGTAACAAAAGTAGTTCCTTTGTCTTTTCCGGATTCTCAATGGCTAAATTATTGCCTTCAGCAATATCCTCCTCTAAATTGTATAATTCAATACCTTCATCCTCGAAATAATAGTGTAGTTTCCATTTCCCTTTGCGTATAACTGAACCGGGACGAGTTCTGAATAGTGAATCCCTGTTCTCATTGTCATGAATATTGTAAGCCTGCAGGTAAATCGGGAAGTGCCAGTATAAGGGTCTTTCGATGTGTTCTGATTCACCTCTAAGGAAAGGCATGAGGTTTAATCCGTCAGGAATATAGGGTGCAGCATCGATCCCGGTACTCTCCAGAAGGGTAGGGAACAGGTCAATGTTTGTAATCGGAAAAGCGTTCTTCGAGCCAGCCTTTATTTTTCCATCCCATCGAAAGATATAAGGTACTCTTATTCCGCCTTCATAGTAACTTCCCTTACCTGCCCGCAGGGGCTTTTGTTTGGTAATCCCGTATAATCCGCCATTATCAGAGGTAAAAACAATCAATGTATTCTTTAATATATCGCGACCATCTAATAGCGACATCAATTGCCCTATATTAGCATCAAGATTTTCAACCATTGTTGCATAATCTGCATTCCCCTGTCCCTGCCATTCTGGTTTGTTTTGATATTTAGAAACCAGTTTAGTCACCGGGTGAATCGGAGTATGCACTGCATATGGGGCATAATATAAAAAGAAAGGACTTTTTACCGTATCAATGAACTGTAAAACATCAGCCATGATGGCATCGGTAAGATATTGGCCGGGGTCGCCATTGACCTTCACATTTCCGTAAGGAGGGTAATAGCTCCCGGGATGTCCATTATGACCACCTGCTATGTTGATATCAAAACCATAATCTAAAGGAGACTTACTTAAATGCCACTTACCCGAGTGACAGGTAGTATAGCCTTTAGTCCCCAATATGGAGGCAATTGTAGGGAATTCTTTTGAAAGCGTAATAATGTTTTTGGTTGGTATCAGCTTCCTGTACCTGGACTCTCCCCGTTCGCTGGATGCAACAGTATAAATTCCATGCCTGGTGCTCCATTTCCCTGTCATTAAACTTGCCCGGCTTGGGGCGCAGTTGGCTGCTGAGGCATATCCATTAGTGAAAACCATGCCTGACCTGGATAGTTGATCTATATTGGGTGTTTCGTAATAGTGGCTTCCAGTATAACCCAGATCCTTCCATCCAAGGTCGTCCACATTGATTATTACGATATTTGGCCTTTGAATATCTTTATTCTTATCGCAGGAGGAAAGCAATAATGTAATTAATAGAAGAATGGTTGTGACTTTGATCTGCATGTTAAAACATAAACTATAATTATTTAATCTTTAAAATAATTTTATTTCGAGTCATTTTCATCGAATGAGAGATAAAGTGCCTGTACTTTAGGGTCTTTTTCTGGACTTAAGGTGAAAAAGATAAAAATGGTTCCATTTTCCGAATCAACATCAAAGCCTGCCCTTAATTGATTAACTGCCCTAAGATCTCCTGCACTATATATTTCACCCGCCTTATTAAGAATTTCTTCAATCTCTGCTTTGCGGTGAGCCCTTGATTTATCCAGATAAAAATTCTCCGCCAGTATATCTGCCTCAAGATTTTCGTCCCAGGTTTGTATCATTTGTAATACCTGTTCCTTCCTGGTTTTCAAAATATCCGATGCAGGTAATTCCCTTGATTTGATCCCGGCCTCTTCGATGAGGACTTTTAGCATGAGATCCTTGTCATACGGCCTGGTATAAGTAAGGTTCCCAAAAGCCATAATGCCAACCCCATATTTCGGATAAAAGGCATAATGACTGCCATATCCAGGGAGTGCTCCCCCATGCGCTACCTCAATGAGACCTTTACAGTTTTGATGTATTCCCAAACCATAACCATACCCTGATTGGCCGGCACAAGGATTGCCGTTCCAGTCCTCGGCATCCGCATATAGTCTGCTGAACTGAGGTGTATGCATTTCTCTTAGTGTGCTTCTTTTTACCGGGCCGTTATCAGGATCGCTTCTCGGCGGCCAGGCCGAGAGATGTAAGCTCACATATTTGCTGAAATCCTCAATTGTTGTTATTAAACCTCCCATGGCACCATATGAACCATCGTGAAGGATAGGTTCCAGCTTCCACTGATCGTCTTCCCATCGATATCCGAGTGCCAGTTGATCTTCTTTTATATTCTCGAATTCCCAGTATGTATCATACATACCTAGTGGATGCAGGATGTTTTGACGTATATATTGCTGGTATGGGATCCCTGATATCTGGCTGATAATATTTCCCAGCATGGCATAACCAGTATTGCTGTATTCATATTGGAATGAGGGTGGATTGGAAAAGGAGATGCCGGAATTTATTAAATCGATCAACATCTGATCAGGTTCATCAAGCTGTCGGTCTCCCCAGGGATTATCTTCCGGGAAACCGGCGGTCATGGTCATCAGGTTCTCAATACGAATAGGTGGCGAATCACTGGTGGGATATTGCAAATCCATCATTTCCGGGATATATTTTGATACAGGGTCGCTCAACGACAACAGATCCTTGTCCCTTAATATTAGAATAGCCATTGCTGTAAAACTCTTCGTCATGGAAGCAATCCGAAAAGCTGATCTGGTCGAGGCGGGGAGACTATCCTTCAGGTTAATAAAACCTGTGGAGGAAGCCAATACGAGTTCATTATCTACTACGATACCATAAGCAATGCCCGGGATATGCCTGTCCCTGGCTTTTTCTTCTATAAGCCGCTGAAATTCAGGGGCAAATTCTTTTATTTCTTCAACCCTGTTGTCATTTTCAAAAAGATGTGGCTTATAGTCTTTTGAATAGGCAACAGGTTCAGATTCAATTGATCCTGTGGAATCCAGGTCTGAACATGCAAGTAACGTAATGAGGACTCCCGGGATTAAAGATAAATTTAAAAAATACTTCATAACCATTTAATCAATTTAGTTGAGGATACACTCAAGCAAGTCAAGGATTGACCATAATTTCCTTTTAATATAGAATCCGCAATGTATTGAAAACCGGTGAAGTAATCAAATATGAATCTGATTTTGACCCATTCTTAAATTACAAAAGGGCTTTTATTTTAATATGAAACTTAGAGGTTGGTTTGCTTTCATATGAGTTTCAAAAGAATTATTGGATATCTGTACGCCTTCCCTATTTATTATCCCGCCTCTTAGATCAGAAGGATATGCCATTTTATAATCGGATCCGTCTGGCAACATTATCCTACAATCTCCCTCTTTACCCGATTGTTCCCATAGCCGCAATTCTGTCCCCTCTCTCATTTTCCTGAAAGCAGTAACAAGTATACCCTTTCTGCTCAATGAAACGCCACTTTGTGATGCTGGTATTTCTCCCGCTTCACCATCGGAATACACAGCCGTCAAGGGTACCCTTGTTTCTTCAGAAGGTGTGATGAAACTCTCTTCAGAATCGTATTCACTATAGCTCCAGATGTACATTTTTGACGAAAACGATCCCTCGATCCATTCGGTAAAATTAGTGCCCCATTGATTATTGTAAAGGTTTACAAAGACAGTACCATTTTTTAATTCTTTATTACCTGAGAACTTGAATAACCCGCGACTATCCAGGCTTACCCCAGGGGAAGCCGGACAGTTAAGTCCAATACCTGATCCTACAGCATCAAACATTGCCAATGAAGTATTCAGGAAATAGTAATCTTGGTTCGTATTGTCAATAAAATCTTTTTCAGGATCTACAATTCCGCCAGTTCGATATAACCTGTATTCCGGATCATCTAAATTGAATGGAAAGGCCAGCCAACCAGCTTCAGGAAGTGGGCTGGGGGCTTTCCCATCCACGGCCCAATTGATCTCTACATAAGGTTGATCTTCATACAAGGTGTATGTAATCAAGTATTTCTGTCTGTCAGGATCGTTCAATTCTCCAAAAATCGTGGCTCTGATCGCATTATTCATATCCAGGTATTCAATTTTTTTGAAAGATCCGGTAAAATCTGAAGTTTCATTGTAGGGTATTTGCGGTCTGATCATTTCCTCATATGCCCAGCCTTCTGCCCCTTGCTTAATATAGGCCTTATTGTAAGCGCGGATCTTTTCATAGCCGGGCCGCTCCAGGATATATTGGCCAAATTTTTCATCTGAATCCTGCATAACCAGCTCTTTACTGTTTTTCTTATCGAATAAGGATACTATTGTACCGTCTTCCGGGTTTAGGATCAGTCGGAAATATTTATTTTCTATCTTGTTATTGACTTTATCAAGACCCATAGAAGATTCATGGTCTATGGATTTCAGAATTGGAATATATGTTTTATAACCAAGTGAAGGAATAATGCCAGCATCGAATGAAACAAGGTTGTAATCATTATATACAGGGATCACATCCCCTGATTCAGCATCCTGTAAACCGTATATCTCAAACTTCTTCTGATAGATGCCTGCAAACATGGTTACACGCCCGGTTCTTGGCCACGGCAGGGGATTATAGACCACAAATTTCCTGCCTTCCAATTCAACATTTTCGGCCAGGTTTTTCAAGGTTTTATTTTTTACCGGAACCAAGATCCTTTCTGCAGCATGGATGCGGTTTGCCTTTTCCATCCATGAAGTTTCCAGATAGCCATAATATCCCAGTGATTTATTTATTTTGAACTCGTCATCCCAGGTCCATCGATGCTGGTTCCCATGTGACAGGGCAAGGCCAAAGGTATGTTCATCATAGAGCATGATGTTTTCGGCAGTTTTCTGAATATAGTAGTCAATATTGATATCTGTTCCAGCCCATTCATTCACTTGTGTATTTAGTATCTCGGTATTAAATGTTTCTCTTTGGAGGGACTTGCTGAGTTTTGTCTCCCTTGGTTTAGACATGTAGCCGTGTATCCAGGTATCCGGCATATCTCCTTTAATGACGGGTATCTGAGGATCCTCTTTCATAAGAAGATCATAAAAATCGGATAACCTGCCGATCTTTATTTTAACATCCGGCATTTCCTCTTTCGCCGATATAAGCAATTCAGCCACTTCTTCCGGGGAAGGAGCTCCTGTGTTTTCATGAGTATGGATCATCGCCAGCCAGGTTTTATGAGGCCAATCCCTGGGTGGAAGGATGCCAGATCCATAATATTGCGCCCAGTAGAAGGTCAACAGTTTAGATCCGTCAGGCCCCTGCCACCAGAAAAGTACGGGAACATCCGGTGAAGCTGATCCGGGATTGCATCCTATATGCAGAAAGTCAACTCCAGCATTTTTTAATACGGTGGGAAGTGCCCAGGAATGACTGGGTACATCCGTTAGTTTTGCATCCCGGGCTTCCGGTAAATCGAAGCGCTGATTTATCTCAGAAGTAATCGATAATCCTCTGACCAGTGTTTCAAGATCGCTGGCCTCCGTTTCATAGGTTGCCGGCAGGGCATGGGGGACTATCCGTCCTTCAGTAATAGCTTTTGCCAGTTTTTTCTGGTTTTCCAGGGAGGAATTCTCCAGCATATATTTTAATGGCCATCCCGGGATTGTCCATACAAATTGTTTGGATTCGGGAAGCCCTGAAGTTTCCTCTATCGATCTCAGGGTCTCCTCCAGCATACTGGTAGTATACTTCTGAAGCACACCTTCCGCCAGGTTAGTGTATCCAATATCCACATGCATTTTAAAAACTACAATGATATCCGTAACATGTTCATTCTGATGGCCTGCCTCAGTATCTACTGCAGCAATTTGTGATTGTGTGGGCGTGTAACAGATCATGCAAAGTATAAAAAAGAAGCTTCTCATATCCATTATTACTTATTGATTGTGATTGTTTATTTATGAATTTAAATAATTAATTCATCGCTTATGGCATCGGCATGAATACTTTATCCTTGGCCAGATACTATTTATCTATTATTGGAAGCCTTATTTGAGACGGATACTCCCTGGAATGATGTATTTTATTACGGGCGATTACACCCTGTGTCTCGTCATAATTGTTTCCCCCTGTGTTAAGATTGCGTTCAAACCTCGGGAAATTACTGCTTGATATTTCTATTCGTATCCTGTGGCCTTTTTCGAAATAATTACTGGTGGCCATTGGAGACATTTCCAGGCGATATACTTCTCCTTCCTCCATAAATTCTTCCCTGTCATATCCCTCCCTGTAACGTGCCCTTTGAATTGTTTCATCCAGGTTATAAGCCCGTCCATCGGGATATACGTCAATAAGTTTAATGGTAAAGTCAGTATCCTTTGCATCGGAAGAAACGTACAGGGTACTTTCGATGAAGCCTGTAACCTCAACACCTTCATCAAGGGACGGTGTTGTGTAGACTAGGATATCTTCCCGTGCTTCTAGTTGTTGTTGATCAAATGAACCCCCCTCAACGGCATTCCCGGTGCAGCATACGCCACCACCATGAGAAGGAATGGGATTAAAAGGATCGTAAATAAATTCGTCAGGAGAATCTTTTGTTCCTGGCATATTTGTTCCTATGGTGCCATCACCATAAAGACTATTGGCATGGCCATCACTGTTCAGGTAAAACGGGGTCATCACTGCATTCTCCGGTGGCCAGGATTCTGAGGATTGCCATACATTGCTCCCCATGGTATAGTATCGGACATGCGGCATTGAATTTATATTGCTTTGTTCATCATCCTTTAACCAGTGATCAAACCATGAGATTATCAAATCATCGTAATTTAACCTGGCATCACCCATATTTCTTTCTCCAACAATAGTCTCGGCATTTGCCCATTTGTACGCACAATGCAGGGTAGGCGCAATTACAAGATATTGATTATCCTCTGTTTTCTTGTCAGCTATATTATTTCGTATATGATTGTATAATTTCAGGTTAGGGCTTACTGATACATCGTACCAGGAGACGAACCAGAAACTGGGTATGTTATATGGCATATCATCATGATAAAGTCCCCCTTCGTACCAGGCTTGATCATTCGGCTTCCTCCTTATCATTTTATCATAAATTCCTTTTGATCCATTTGCGTTCTTGATGATATCCTGAACAGGAAGATGCTTCAGTCCTTCCTTCCAGTCTATATCCGGCATATCGGTGGACATGTCGTAGAATCTTTGCAAACGCAGCAGATCTTGACGTGAAATTCCTTCCGGCAAACGGGGCCTCATTTCATCCTGCTGCACCCCGTAAAGCCATACCGTAAACAACATTTGCTGAGCCCCGCCGCGGTACCAGTTTCCCTGCTCATAAAATTCACCAACTCTTCCGACACCAGCACCGAAACCCATTGGAACGGCTGCCTTATGGGCAGGGTGATCCATGGCTGCCACCGCCATTTGCCATTCTGCTGTTGAAGAACAGCCGTAAGTGCCTATATGACCATTACACCAGGATTGACCTGCTATCCAGCTGAAAGCATCATACCCATCCGTTTTCGGCGTTCCCAGAATATCCCAGGCACCTTCTGAAAAATACCGGCCTCTTTCGTTTTGAACTACATAAGCATAGCCTTGGCTTACCATTTCATAAGCATCACGATAAATTCGGGTATTCAATTTCCCGTCCTGCCAGGCATTGAAATTATAGGGTGTCTTTACAAATATTACTGGAACAGGCTGATCGGTTTTGGGTCTGTAAATATCTGTTGCAAGACGTATTCCATCTCTCATGGGCATCATTATCTTTTGTTCAATTATGGCGATGTGTTCTAAACGGGATACGATGGTATCTTCCTGAGCATATATTCTGGTGCAGATTATGAAGAGTAGCAGAGCAATCCTTATTCTTATCATAACTAAAATTTAATCAGACTAAAAGATGGTATTTGAAAATAATAATGACAAGATAATGCCTGTGGATATTAAAGGCAATTAAATGACCATGGTATGTTTCTAATCATGGTTGTATTGCTGCAATGAAGATCCATATAGGAAACGGGATTTTTTATCATTAAATTGAACCTATATTTGATATACAGATTAATTTTTTCATTCTAATAAATCGAAAATTTACAGTTTTAATCGACTGATAAACTTTTATTTGTTTTCATCATTTTATGAAAAATTATTTTCTAGGATTAGATATAGGATCTGTTTCCATTTCTATTGCCATTACCAATGATCGGGGTCATATTATTCACACCAGCTATGATTTTCACAGAGGACAGATAATAGAAAAATTATATGGATTTCTCAGTGAAATCAATTTGAATGAAATCAGGAGAGTAGCATATACATCCTCCACACCTCCGATTATAAAAGATGGCTTACCCGTTGATTCAAGGATTGCCTATATATCAGCAGCCAAACACTTTTATCCGGAAATACACTCTTTGTTAATAATCGGCGCAGAAAAGTTTGGATTGGCTACTTTTAATCAGAATGGAGAATATCGAAATTATAAATCGAATAGCTCCTGTGCTGCCGGCACTGGTAATTTTCTTGATCAGCAGGCAGAGCGACTTAACCTGGCAGATATTCGTGAATTCAGCAAATTGGCATATGAAAATAAGGGCAGTTTCCCGAAAATTGCTTCCAGATGTGCCGTTTTTGCTAAAACCGATCTAATACATGCTCAGCAGGAAGGTTATTCAGTAGGAGAAATTTGTGATGGATTATCTTATGGACTTGCTAAAAATATCGTAGATACTGTTTTTCACTATAATGATGCATCCTCAAATATCATTGCTGCCGGTGGAGTTGCATTGAACAAAGCAGTTATCAATCACATAGAAAAACTCACCAGGCTGAAGATATCGACCGATGAGTATTCACATGTTTATGCAGCTATTGGAGCTGCACTTTGCGCTAAAGATGAAGGGCCTGGCTTGAATCGGTTTTTAAATAACGTCGATGATATTGTGGTTTCTGTTAAGAAAAAGAAAGATTATTATTACCCTCCTTTAAAATTGAAATGGTCTGATTATCCGGATTTTCATGCGCATTCCAGGTATGAATATGTTTCATCCTTATTTCCATCGATAAAGGCCGTTGAAGTTGATGTTTATTCACAGAAATTAAATAAGAATATACAAAAAGTCTTTCTGGGGATTGATATCGGTTCAACAAGTACCAAAGCTGTCCTGATAGATGAAAATAAGCAAGTTCTGGCAGGATTTTATACACGAACCTCCGGGCAACCTTTGCATGCAGTCCAGGTTATTTTTGAGTGTATCAGTGAATTTGCTGAAAAGCGGAATTCTCCATTAGAAATCCTGGGCGCTGGCACTACTGGATCAGGCAGAAAATTTATTGGAAAGATAGTCGGAGCAGACATCATATTGGATGAAATAACGGCACACGCAAAGGCCGCTTTTGAACTGAATCCAGAGACTGATACCATAATTGAAATAGGAGGACAGGATTCAAAATTTACCATTATGCGAAATGGGGTGGTAACATTTTCGGTTATGAATAATGTATGTGCTGCCGGGACAGGTAGTTTCATCGAAGAGCAAGCCAAACGATTGGGATGTCCTCTGAAGGAATATGCCAGTCGTGCCGAAAAAGTTGAATCCCCTATAGCCAGTGACCGATGCACTGTTTTTATGGAACGGGACCTGAATCATTATTTGATGGCAGGCTATTCCACGGATGAAATACTGGCTTCTGTTCTACATTCAACACGTGAAAACTATCTTATCAAAGTTGCATCGAAGGGATATATTGGAAACAAGATATATTTTCAGGGTGCTACAGCAAAGAATAAAGCACTTGTTGCCGCATTTGAACAAAAACTCAAAAAACCAATAATGGTCTCCAAGTATTGTCATCTAACCGGTGCACTTGGAGTTGCCTTTGAATTATACGATCATAAGTGTAGGCAATCAGATTTCAGAGGACTCGAACTTTATAAGAAATCAATACCTGTCCGGGCTGAAGTCTGTGAATTTTGTACAAACCATTGTAAGCTTAAAGTTGCAGAAGTTGAAAATCATTATGAAGCATATGGATTTCTTTGTGGCCGGGATTATCAGACTGAAAAATATGTAAAGAACCTATCCACCGGGTTCCGGTTAATGGAAAAAAGAAAAGAGCTCTACAGGTTTAAAGCTTCTAAAAATAAGAACCCGCTTACCATTGGGATTCCTTCAGCCCTGCACCTTTTTGAAGAATCGTTGTTCTGGCAAAAATTTTTCGACCATCTTTCGATTAAAACCATTACTAGTGCGAAATATTCACAAGCGGTAAAAAAGGGGAAGAATCTGAGCGCAGCAGAGTTTTGTGCGCCAATGTCCGCTCTACATGGACATGTAAATTATCTTATAGACAAAGTTGATTTTATTTTTCTTCCAGTATATCTGAAGGAATCCCTGGGAAATAAAATGAGTGATCAATATTGTTATTATACACAGTTTTCTTCTTCCGTGATCACTACACAACCGAATTTTAAACCGCATGACAAATTTCTTACACCCTTATTGAAATTTTCTCAAAATGAGCTTACCGTTCGACTAGAACTTCATAGAATGTTAGTAACCGCAGGACTGCATGATATTTCCTTTAACAGCCTTTCCCAGGCTTATCAGGGAGCCAGGGATTTTGCAGAAACAGTAGATAAACAATGGAAATCAATATACCTGAATGAGATTAAAGATCAAGACGATATACACATTATGTTACTTGGACGGCCCTATACGGTTTTATCACCCATAATGAACAATAATATTCCTGAAATTATTGAAAAAATGGGTGTTAAAACCTTCTTTATGGATATGTTGCCATCAAAAAATGTCGAAATTTCCAAAGCTAAGGATCTTGTAAAAACATTAAAATGGAAATTCGGTTCCAGGATTCTGGAAGCTGCAGAGAAGGTGGCAAAAACCGAAAATTGTTATCCTGTCCTGATCTCTTCGTTCAAGTGTTCCCCCGATTCTTTTGTTGTTGAATATTTTAAAGAAATACTCGATGCCTACCAGAAGCCATATTTAATATTGCAATTAGATGAGCATGATTCCATTGTAGGATATGAAACAAGAGTAGAGGCTGGAATAAGAGCTTTCCGTAATCATCAGGCAAGAAAAAAACCAGCTGGTTCAGTAGAAATTAACGGTAGGGTTGAAAAAGTG
Source organism: Cyclobacteriaceae bacterium (assembly GCA_024644875.1). Lineage (GTDB taxonomy): Bacteria > Bacteroidota > Bacteroidia > Cytophagales > Cyclobacteriaceae > JAGTVG01. Next base: position 2,016 of record JAHEGY010000029.1, on the reverse strand, counting down.
CAGCCTGATCAATTTTATGTAAAAGACTCAAAGAAAAAATGGAATCATCATATTAATTTCCTCGTGGAAGAAGCTTCACAAATACTTCAATCCCATTCAATTGATTTTAAATTGTTCAGCAATAAGATACAGCAACTTGATACACAGGAAAATTATGTATCCAATTCAATTCTTAAAGGATCAAACTATTTAAAGAATAAAACCTTACTGCTGCCCTCATGGGATCATTATATTGGCCCATTGCTCGAGGCTGTTTTACAAAACAATGGTATCAATGCATTCTCCGTAGATTCTACAAATGAATCGATACAGCGAAGTTTAAGCTATAATACAGGTCAGTGTTTACCACTTAACATTACTGTTCAGAATGCAATCGAATACATCCAGTCGAAACAATTGAATCCGGCTGAAACAGCCTTATGGATTACAAGATCGAAGTTATCCTGTAATCTTACCATGTTTCCTTATTACATGAAGAAATTACTTAATGATTATGGAGAAGGGATGGAACATGCTTCTGTTTATATTGGAGATGTAAGTTTCTATGATTTTTCTTTGAACACCTCCATAAATGCATATTTAGCGTATATGTTTGGAGGTTACATCCGGAAAATTGCCTGCAGCATGCGGCCATATGAAAAACATATTGGAGACACGGAAAAAGTAGTAAACAAGGCCTTAAATATGTCATACGATGCTTTTCTTAATGGGAAAGCGAAGGTGCCGGTGCTTGCAAAAATCATACAAGAGTTTGAAGCGATCCCGATGGAGAAGACAGACCGTCCCAAGGTAGCCATATTTGGAGATCTATATGTTCGGGATAATGATCTATTTAATCAGGATCTTGTGAAATTTGTTGAAAAAAATGGAGGGGAGGTGATCACTACACCTTACAGCGAGTATATTAAGATCATTGTCGATCCTCATACCGAAAGAAGTCTGAAAGAAAGAAATTATTTTGATTATGTGAAGGTGAAATTTCTCAGCTCGCTTATTCCACTGGTTGAAGAAAAATATAACAAATACCTCAATCCGTACAAAGGGGAATCGACACCAAGATCTTCAGAGCAGGTTGATTATTGGTTAGATAAATTTGGATTAAATGTGCTGCATCGTGGAGAATCCATTGAAAATATCCTTAAAATTTATAGTCTAATTCATAAGTATCCCGATTTGGATTTGTTTATACAAACCAACCCATCCTATTGTTGCCCTTCGCTAATTACTGAAGCGATGACCTCACGGATAGAGGAGATAACGGGTATTCCGGTTGTTTCTATTGAATATGACGGGACGATGGGGTTTAAAAATGAAGATGTGATCCCTTATTTGAAATACAAAAAAAAGAGACCTAGCTTTCAGGAGTCCTATTATTAAGTAATCTTTTATTATTCATATGCCCAACCCGCAGAGCCATTATGAATCTGCATTTAGCCAGGCTCCAAGAATATCCATGCCAACGGATTGACAAACACCATACTTGTTTTGAGACTTCATTTTTTTCAGATCCCAGGTATATATCTCATCGGCCTTTCCCCATAATCCTCTGAACTGTTCGATGTACAGGCTGTCATTTTCTCGGCTGGTGAATTCTGGAGTAAACTGGTTATTGGAAGTGTCACGGGCATTCCAGATCGCTGCCACCGTGGATCTTATATTTTCACTAAGGTCCACACCAATAAGTGATCTCTCCCTACTTGCACCCAGGTATCGCATCATTATACCTCGGCCTGCGAGGTAATCATTGCCGTGGACAGGTCCGAAACTGGATATACAGGGAGCCTCCCTGATAATTCCATCACTTGCGCCGATCAATGCTTCCTTTACTCCTTTTCCAATCAACTTCAGATATCTATAGATTTTTGTTTCATATTCTTTCTTGTTGAATTTTGTTACGGGATCTAGTGAATTCAACCATATTTCCAGCTCATTCCCAAATCCAAGCATATCCGTTAAGGCACCAACCAGCATGCCCTGATCACCTGTCCATACCCAACCTTCTGCCCAGGGTGGGTG
>JAHEGY010000206.1:1816-4807 GCA_024644875.1 Cyclobacteriaceae bacterium | reverse complement strand
CGGTTATACTTATATCGGAATGGATCATTTTGCGAAACCGGATGATGAGCTGACCATAGCCATGGAAAATGGAACGCTGTACAGAAATTTCCAGGGCTACTCCACACATGCCGGCATCAACCTTTTTGCATTGGGCATTACCAGCATTGCCATGCTGTCGGACACCTATATGCAAAATGTTAAAACACTGAAAGAATATTACGATCTGATTGACCAGGATAAGCTGCCCATTTATCGTGGAATCATCCTAACACAAGACGATATTATTAGAAGGGATGTCATCACCAACCTGATGTGTAATTTCAGGCTTAAAAAAGACAGGGTAGAAAAGAAATTCAATATAAACTTTGACTCTTATTTCAGGGAGGCCCTTGATAACCTGGTTTCCCTGCAGGAGGATGGCCTTGTTGAACTGGAAGATGAGCAGATAAGCGTTACCAATGCAGGAAGACTCCTGATACGAAACATTGCCATGAAATTCGATTTTCATTTAATGAAGAAAGAAAAAGATAAACCACAATTTTCACGAACCGTTTAATTTTTTAAATCATGTTTACACCTTATTATCGACCAAGGAGACTAAGAAGAAACGATGCCATCAGGGAACTGGTTAGAGAAACCAACCTTTCCGTGAATGACCTGATATTACCTTTATTTGTTGTTGAAGGGGAGAACATAAAAAATCCGATCAGTTCCATGCCGGGCAATGATCAGCTATCGATCGATCTTCTGATCAAAGAGGTCCGGGAAGTATATAATCTGGGCATTCGATCAATCATTTTATTTGGCATTCCGGATCAGAAGGATGCTACGGGAAGTGATGCGGTTAATGAAAAGGGCATTATTCAAAGGGCGGTGATGGCTGTGAAAGAGGCGGTTCCGGAAATGTACGTGATCACGGATGTGTGCTTTTGCGAATATACAGATCACGGCCACTGTGGTGCCATTGTTGATGGTCATGTCGATAATGATACTACACTTCAGATGTTGTCTGACCAGGTTATTACACATGCCAGGGCGGGTGCAGACATGGTCGCCCCATCAGGGATGATGGATGGCATGGTCGGGGCCATCAGAAAGGGCCTGGATGATAATAACTTCGAAAATATCCCGATCATGAGCTATGCGGCGAAATATGCCTCGGGATTCTATGGGCCATTCAGGGAAGCGGCCGAGTCGACACCCCAGTTTGGTGACCGCCGGGCTTATCAGATGGATCCTGCCAACAGCCGGGAGGCGATGTATGAAGTCGAACTGGATGTTAATGAAGGTGCAGACATCATCATGGTGAAACCAGCACTCTCCTATCTTGATATTATTCATAAGGTAAAAACACAGATAAACTTACCTGTGGCAGCGTATAACGTGAGCGGGGAATTTTCCATGGTGAAGGCTGCCGCCAAACTGGGATGGATCGATGAGCAGAAGGTGGCGATGGAGATACTTACATCCATCAAGCGTGCCGGCGCTGATCTTATCCTCACCTATTATGCCAAGGACGCAGCCAGCTGGCTTAATCAATAAGCATTCCTTACATCCGACGGGATTCTTATTCAGGATAGATTCATATAAAGATCAAAAAAAATCCCGCTAATGCGGGATTTAATATTTTATATTGATCCTGTCTTATTCAAGGTACCTTTTTTATATCTCCAATCTATTCGTCATGAAATCCGGTTGCATAGGATGATAGTTCCTCGAGGGTTTTCCTGGAAGTATAAGGGAGATCAGGATTTCCACCTTCACCTTCCGGATCCCGGTGACATTGGTAGCATACGAAATCAAGGGTCACTCCTGTCTCTCCGTTGGCCAGTGTTCCATCTTCGTTAAACATTTCACCATTAGGATCAACATTGATCTTGAATATATGCGTTTGTACATCTGCCTGGTATTTGGTTCGCTTAACTGCAGATTTTGATGCATATGGCAGGTGGCATGTTTCACAGCTTGCCCCGCGAATTTCATGTTTATTATTGGTATCTGTATGACAATCTGTGCAATTCGTAACAATTCCGGCTGTCTGCCCATGTTTTACCGAATTATGTGGATCGTGGCAGTCGTTACAGCTCAATACGCTGTGTCCTGCTGCTATCATCTCATCATACTGCTCATGATGTTTGATGAATCCGCCGCTTGCAGCAATAGTATGGTCTTCATTCCTGTAATGACAGGTACCGCATTGTTCAGCAGAACGGTCAATAATGATATCATCCTTGGATTGTGAGGCTTTGTGTAAAGCACCCATTCCGTGACATGCTTCGCATTGAATGCCTCCGGCAAAAAATTCTCCGCCCATTCCTTCCAGGTCGTCCTGTGGTACACCGCCATCGTCAAGTGATACCCAACCGGTGGTATGGCATCTTCCGCAATCATACATTTTTGTTCCTGGTGCCTCATCGGCATGATAAGGTACCGCTTCCATGGTCTCAAAGTTCCATTGGACGTCATCACCAGTAATGATATAGCCATTGGAATCAATATACCTGGCCTTCCAGGCAAATCCTCCGATTACATAAGTAATGTTATTCCAGTCATATCCAGATGGGGTGTAATCTAGGATTGTAAAAGGAAAAACTGGAGCTTCTCCACCTTCAACTTTACTAAGCTTATATGGGTGACCAGTGGTCTGGAAGGAATTATAAATTTCCGAATGACAGATGGCACATTGATCCGATCCAATGTATGCCTGCTGAGGTGGTTCCGGACCTTCAGGTATTGGAGGCAGCCCTAACTGATCTGAGGCACAACTCCATGCGATACAACCAATGAACAAAAGCACTCCCGCAGATCTAACATTCTTCAATATCTTGTTTCCCATGATCTTTATTTTATAAAATTTAAAATAATTATTTTCTGAAAGTTTTAAGCCGATTTTCAATATAAAATAACTTTAACAAAAATATCCCATATCCAAAAGATTTTGAAGTTGTTGTTAATGATATTACTCGTGTAAAAGTGTTTTGTATTCCTGATCATTGCGTACTAAATCAG
>JAHEGY010000206.1:0-1716 GCA_024644875.1 Cyclobacteriaceae bacterium | reverse complement strand
GCTGTATTAGACGAAGGCAATAACAATACATGTATTAACTGCCACCAGTCCAGAAGAGGAGTTGACAGTTATGATCCACCTTATGCAAATGACACAACATTCACAAGGACGTTTACTGATCCTGATGATATAGCCATATATAACGATCCTGCGCACTCAGCGATCGGTCCAAACGGAACCCGTACTCTTAATGGAACAGGTGACACATTGGTGGTTGTATTTGATGTACCAACAACACATGCTTACATTAGTAGCACACATGCCGGTCCTCACCATGGTCCACAGGGTAACCTATGGGGTGGCCTTGGCGGCGTTGCCGATGGCGATGGCATCTATGGCGCTCACGCTGATGGCTGTGTTAAATGTCATATGGGTCCTGAAAGCGGTCATAGCTTCAAACCAAAAGAAGAAAACTGTACAGTTACAGATTGTCACGGTTCTTCCAAGGAGCCTGCTCTGGATGCTTTTGCTGACAGAGTTGATGCTGTTGGAGAAGCTCTTGAAGGAATTCACGCTGTACACTTAAGTGATGAAGATGGAAGATTCCATCCACAATATGCCTCACTTCCAAGAGCTGACTTCAATGCATGGTGGGATTTCATGTTACTTTATGAAGACAGAAGTAACAGTGCCCATAATCCAGCCTATGCTGAAACTCTGCTCTCAGGTGCTGAGGGTCAGTTAGGATTATAATACAGAGAATTATAATAGAACTTTATAGAAAAAACTCCCCGACCTGTCGGGGAGTTTTTTTTATTGTAGAAATCTATATTTTTGAAACGCCACGTCAAATCACTCTATGAATAACTCTGTTCAATAGGCACAAATAAGTTCCAACTCTCCTTCATATCTTCAAAACAGAAAAAGGATAGCCAAAGGTATTGTTTAAAATTAGATTTCTGAGACAGCACACCCTGAATATAGCCAGCAGTCAATAGCCAATGAGTTTAATACATAAACATAATAGCATTTACATATGCACCAGCATATCATCCGGTCGATTTAAAAAATATTGGGTTTTCTAATTACAGGCCTATATTACTTTTAAATTGTTAATTAAAAAAATCAGAGACCGGATTACTCTCACTGGAAATTACTTAACAAGTAGGAACTTCTATATTGCCCTGTTGTACGGGTTGATTGATGGATAGGATGTTACATATAAAAAGTTACGTAATTATTATTAGTGAAAAATTCCACTGAAACTTTAACAGGTGATCAATAAATGATAAAATAGAATCGTAAATCAGGGTGCAGCTTTACTTTCCCTTTTGATCAAATAAATGACTACAAAAACATATAGATAATGTATCCAGACAGCAGATAACAGTACGATTAAAGTATAGGTCATCCACAAAGGAGCGTCTGTATCCCCAAGTCCTCTTCTTTCTTCCGGAACAATGGGTTCGCGTACTATCCCCCAATCCTTACTTGCAGAACTTTCTACAAACCCGTAATCATCGCTCTCCTCGATTCTTGCTATAATGGTCAGATTGCCTGAAGAATCTCCCGGTAAGGTAACTGGAAAATTTACACTGACTTTGCCCCCGTCAAGTTCTTCCTCTCCTATAGGGTACAGGCTTAATGAACCTTTCACATAGAACGAAACTGCCTCTCCTTCTAAAGGTCTTTGTTCAAGGTTATGGGGATCAATTTCAATGGCTTCTGCTGAGATCATTTTGATTGAATCAATCTCAACAAAGTTTATATTGATCA
>JAHEGY010000115.1 GCA_024644875.1 Cyclobacteriaceae bacterium | reverse complement strand
CCCGAGAGCGGGTTCGCCAGATAAAACTGAAGGCTACCCATAGGCTCCGGCAAAGTTTCCGAAGTAAGGCTCTGAGAACTTATCTCGGATAGAAAAATGTTCTTTTCTAGATGGAATCAGGAGTGGTCAATTCCAAAGTAGATAATATTCACTAACCAAACCTATACTACCCTCACAACCTCAAGCCAAAAATCTCTCATTAGGAACTAGAGCTTCTGCGTATCTGCTGAATGCTAAGAATTAAGTTCAAGACTTTACGCTATCACCTCTTTTAAATTTTTCAATTGCCCTGTTTAGATTCATATTTGCCTGAGAAAGTCTTTCTATTGCATCCTCCTTCTCCAAACCATATAGAATTTTTAGAATTGCCAATGCTCGTTCAACAAGTTTATTGTTTATGCAGGCTACATCGACCATATAAGAGCCCTTTACTTTCCCCAGCTTAATCATTATGGCAGAAGATAAAAAATTTAATACCTTTTTAGTGGCTGTTCCTGCTTTCATTCGCGTGGAACCAGCCACTACTTCATTTCCTGAATTTAAAGGAATAACATAATCACAAAAAGGTAATTTATCTTCTGATGAATTTACCTTAACAAAAGCAGTCAGAGCTCCTCGATTTCTAGCTAAGGCTAGTGCTGATTGAACATAATAGGCTGCCCCGCTTGCTGAAATACCTATCACCACATCATTGGCATTTACATTAGTCAAAAGCATCTCAGGAACGGCACTTGCATCCTCTTCAAAATCAGATTCAATTTCAATAGAGGCATCTGAAATCCCTCCGGCTATAAGGGCAATTATCCTATCCTCAGGAAAACCATAGGTGCAAGGAATCTCTACTGCATCCATCGCAGCAATACGTCCACTCGTTCCTGATCCAACATAAATAATCCGGCCTCCATTTTTAATTCTCTTTACAGATTCATCAACGATAACCTCAATAATTTCAAGGCTACTCTTTAGCCTGGAACCTGCTTCTTGTTCAGCATGCCAAAGTGATTCAAGAATTTCTTTGGTCCCCATTTTATCTAAATGAAATTTTTTATTGTAGGGAATCTCAGTATCTAAAGTTCTATATTTTGGCACATTCCTTTTTTCAAAAGCGATTGACTCACCATAAGCCAGTGCCATTGCACCTAATAGAGGCAATTGATTCCCTTCCTTTACAAGGATTGTCTTTACAGGATGATTTAACGCACCTGATTGCATTTTTAGATTTTTCTGTAGATGTTCCTCCAACGGAAAACCACTATCACTCACTGCATTGGCTAATCCCCCACATATCACGACTTCATCAAGGGTATACAATATGGTGGCACTTTTGATAATCTTCGAAAGGTTTTGTATATAAATATTTCTTTCTTTAAGAAATGAAGGGTGCGTAAAGACTTTAATTAAATCATTATTCTTTTCAAAACCAGCTAATTTTGATACGCTTGCTATATGATCATAGTTCCCCGCGGGTGTATCAATACTCCCCAGCAAAGTAAATGACTTACCTGGTTGCCAGCGCCGTCCATTTCTCCATACAGAAAATCCCAAACCAGTACCGACTGGCATTATGCCAATTGCCTTGTTGCCTGACAGATAGCCTAATTCTGATAATCCAATAGCAGCAGCATCAGCATCATTAGCAAGCACAACTTTACAATTAAATTGCTGTTCTAATGCCGTTTTCCATTCATCATTCCTTAACAAACTCAAATGATCAGCAGCCTTCACTACTTGAGTACCCGCATAATTAACAATACCAGCTGTCGATATACCAATAGCTTCTATTTTCTTTTCATTACTTGTGATTTTCTTAACCAATTCAGCTAATACAAACGATAATTCATCAGATCTTCCATTCTGAGATAGTGGGCTTTTTATTTTCGTAACTGGAAAATTTATTTTTCTCTGAGGAAGCTGAAGGTTAAAAAACTCTTCATCAACCTGCGCTCCTTTAATCCATGTACCACCAATATCAATTCCAATTAATTTCATAGAATTCGATCAAGTTTTTAATGTTGATTGTCTTTTGTTTTTTCTCCTGGTCACAGGTTTCATTTTGTTTTCTATTAGTTGGACAAATCAGGCAAATCTTCCGATAAGACTTTTTTAACCAATTCTTTTGCTGCCATAAGCGGATCAGTAAAAGGTTCAATTTTACTAATCCCGGAATCAGTAACCCAGGCATATTCCCAGGCAGCCTGGTCAAAATGCTGACCTGTCTTTATAGAATGGAGAACCCTGACCATCCGCTCACGATAAAAATCACGAATCAAACCACTCCAAAGTCGGCACGAATAGTCATTCACCGGTGGTCCCCACGTAGTAATAATCTGGCGTGCATTGGATTCATAGAAATTTTGAAGCTCTGGATTGTTGCTATGTGATCGCGCTAATTCTATCCATCGATCAAGCCGATTCAGGGGATGCGATTCCATAAGGCGGTCAAGTTCTGTAAGTATCTCCAATCCACGATTCCCAGCCTTATCTCCTATATCCTCTCTTCCTGTCATATAGGCCTTTGACGCCAAAACAAACCATTGATCAGCTTTCAACCCCAAAGTTATACATGCCCGTTCAATTGCATCAGCCTGGTAGTTCAGGATATGCCCAAGTTCATCATCACATGATAAAAATAGCTTAGTGGCCTCATTAAATTCAGGATCACTGTTGACGGTTCCTTTCTTACACTTACCTAGCTGCCATCCGAACTGCGGGTGGGGTACCAGGTTGCTATAACAACTCTCACGAAGCAAAGTCCACGATTTGGAAATCGCATCTGGATATGCCCCATACCGATTCAGACTATAATTACCTAACCACTTTTCAAGATTGATAGAATCATTAGACCAGGCCACATCTGTTAACAATTCATAGATTACATTATTATTTTCCAATCCTTCACCGGAAATGGTAAATCCAACAAGATTTTTCTTTTCAGGAGAATGTAATGCCCTTGCCGCACCGGCTGCATATAAAGAAATATCTCCAGTATAAGCTGTTTTCCCTCCCATATTTGGGACAAAACCATAGGCCCATTGTTTGCCATTAAAGGCATTCATAGGTTGCCAGTTATTATTATAATCATTGGCATAATCAAGAATTAGAATACGATCATCCGGAATTTGACTGAACAACGCTTTTACAGTTTCCGAATTCCATATGTGGCGTTGATAAGCAAACATCCACCCCTGAATTACCCATGTAGCATCAGGTGCGCCGGAAATTATGGCATTAAAAGTTTTTTTGCCATAGTCAGCGAGCATATCGGTAACAGATTTGCCTGTTTCAGGAAGTTCCATTTCATTAAAACTGTCTACCAGAAAATATTTTGCAGGGCCAAACTCTTTTTGCCATTCTTCCATATACATCCTGGTAATTTTAGCAAATAGTTCATCATTGGGCATGATCAACACTGGCCTTTGTGAGGGAGGAAATCCCTTGTTCCATAAAGTATTATGATATACCGTATTTGGATAGATTCGCTTTAATGCCTTTGGTACAAATCCAGCAAATGATTGGACAACAGGCATGATCCCAAGTTCTTTCATTCGTTTCAAAATTTGGTGTTGAAGAGCAATTTGGTCTTCATGCCATTCAAGGGGTAACGGACCTCCAACCTGGGTAATACAACCCATCCTAAGAAATGGAAGATGTGCAGGGCCAACACTAAATTCACCGATCTCTTCTTCAGTTAATCCCAGACTTTTCCAAACTCGTCTTGCAATTGCTTCCGTAGCAACCGGAGCCATTACCATATTAAAACCATGCATAATCTGCCAATCGAGTTCTTGTTCCCAACGTTCCCAAGTCCAGAAAGGTGTTGTATATCCGGATGTCACGGCATTGTAAGCATGCCGGATCTTATAAGGTGTGGAATTACTTGTAAATGGTGCATCAGGCCAATGCGATGGTAAACGGAATTGCGGGCCACTCCAGTCAAGCATGCCCAGGTGATGATTCTTCAGGTAATCATATACACCACGAGAGATTGCTGAAACACTGGATCCTTCTACAGTTAATATACCATCTTCACAATAATATTCATATCTTTCCTGTTCTTCACTTCCAGCTGTAATATTAAGATTTATTGAGCCGGAGTGTTTTTTTAACACCCTCTTCAAGACCTTTTTAGCCTGCATTTCATCATCACTCATATGATTATCTGAGCTATTGATTTGCTGATTATTTTGGCAACCATTCAAGAATAATAAAAGCCATACAAAAAATAATTGCTTTTTCATATATATAAGATTCGTTATCATTCAAATTCTAATAGTTCAGGTTCCTGGATTATTGGTTTCTGCCTGCACAATTCCATAGGCTCCTGATAGAGTTTATTTCCACCATTTATCAGCACCCAGGGTTGGAAATTCCCTATCCTTCATCTGCTTATCCCACTCTTGCCATTTTGAAAGCAACTGGTCATAAGTAGTGCCACTGGTTGATTTTAGTTCCTGGGCTTCACTCACATTTGAATGCAGGTCATACAATTCAGGTGGGTTTTCCTTTTGGTTTCTGTCAGCAACAACTTTAGTTATTCCATGCCTTATGGCCATGGCATTTTGCTCCCATTTCCGCCAGAACAAATATTCATGAGGCTCACCTTTCTTTTCACCTGTCAGGTAGGGCACCAGGTCAACCCCATCGTCAACAGCGCTTACCATAGCTGCATAAGTTTTACGTTTTTCATCTTTTATATCCGAAAAACGGGATAAATATTTTTCGGTAGCCTGTAGTGGCGTATGCGGCGCATTGTAAGCAAGATAAACCATAAATCGCTGATTAGCCTCTGCCTGCTTCTTAATAAACTGCACGGCAGCATTGCTTAGTTCATCGGTTAAGTATTCATCTGTTTCAACCGTAGCTCTGTTCTCAATTATCTTAGTACCATACCACTGCCATTTTCTTTTTACTTCCGACAAGTCATTTAATGTTAGGCTTTCAGGATAGTAATCATGTCCACCGGAAAGGAAACCATAGAAATAATCAAAACCTCTTTCCAGGGGATGGAATTTTGGGTGCGTTCCCAAATGCCATTTCCCGATAATAGCACTCTTGTAATTTGCTTTCCTTAAAATCTGGGCCATCGTCTCTTCCTCCACAGGTAATCCTGCGATTGGATTCTCAGGATCTATAGATGGATTGGTGGTATAGCCAAAACGATCCTGGTAACGTCCAGTTATAAAGCCTGCCCGGCTAGGACTACAAACTGGAAAACTTACATATCCATCTGTAAAACGTACGCCTTGGGCGGCTATCTTATCGATATTGGGTGTTGGGATATCTTTACATCCATTAAAACCGACATCGGCATAGCCCTGATCATCGGTCATGATCACGATCAAGTTTGGATACTTAGGTGTACCAGCTTTGCGGCAAGAAATTAATACTGAAAAGATTAGCGCAAATACTAAAAATGGAATAACCCTCTTCATTCTCTTACTTTTTAGAATATATGAACCGAATTTAGAGACAACCATCTGATTAATCAATAGCATCGCTATAATAATGAATATATGGCGAAGATGATAATTATAACCTTATATTAGTAGTATAGAAATGAATACTTTCTTTATTTTTTAAAAGGATAAAAATACTCTGGCTGACTTGAGAGAGGCTTTATTTACCTGATTTTTAAAAATTGAATTATGAAAAAAAGAATGACTTTCTTTGTTCTGACTGCTACTATACTATCGCTGAATACGGGCGCCATTTGCCAACCGGAACCATCACCTGACATGTATGGTGTTGGTGACTGGGATTACGTAGATTCATTGGGTAATCACAGGGTAGTGCTGCAGGTAAATGAAAATACTGACGCAGTAGTTACCGATATCCCCTGGCGTTTGCGGAAAATAGGCCCGGAAAGAAAAAATATAGTAATTATTGATGCTGCAACAGGTAAAAAAATTTTAAATGTATTCCCCTATGAGATCAATCGTGAACATGGCCAATTCGCCTTTCAACCAATAACGGTTCCGGGGACATATTATGTTTACTATCTGACTTATAAAAAGGAGGGCACCTATTATCCCAAGGTTACTTACCATCCCTTTGAGAATTTGGCAGATGTGGGTTGGATTGAGCGGAATGGATTGACCGAAAAGGCAAGCCCCAAACGATTACCAAATGCCCAAATTGTACAATTTCAATCCATAAATAAGCTCAACAGTTTCTATCCCATGGAAATTCTTGCCACAGCAGAGGAAGCCAGGCAGCTGCATAGGGAATATGAAAATGAAGAAGCGATTTTTTTCACCGAAGACCGAAAGCACCCCATTCGCACGAACTATGATTTGCCTTATAAATGGATCAGAGAAAAAAATACAGATCAATTCTCCGGGGAAGCTAAAAAGGGAGAATATTATACTTTTCAGGTAGGGGTATATGCTTTCAAAAAATCCATTAACAATATAAAAGTTAAATATACGAAACTGGTAAATAAACAAAGCGGTTCGGTTATTTCACCGGGAAACTTTACCTGTTTTAATGTTGAAGGGATAGATGTAAATGGAAATTACTTTGAGAAAGCTTATTCAGCCCCCAAAGGCGAAATCCACCCGCTATGGATTGGCCTGGATATTCCTGAAAAACTTGCTTCTGGAAGCTATAAAGGACAATTGTTGGTTGATGCAGACAGTATGAAAACCAAATCCATCAACTTAGAGATTAGGGTTTCGGATCAATTGGATGAGACCAGAGGTGATAACGAATTATGGAAACATTCCCGACTTCGTTGGCTGAACTCAACAATTGGCGAGGACAATGGCATAGTGGCACCATTTGATGCCTTAAAACTCAATAGAGAAGAAAGGAGCATCCGGTGTCTGGGTCGAACGGTGACTTTAAATAAATTGGGCCTCCCCGGTCAAATCACGAGCAGGTTTACCGAAGCAATGACTGGTTTCACTGATAGTGGACGGAAAATGCTAAAAGCACCTGTTCAGTTTGTTATCGATCCGAAGAATGTGGGGATATGGGAGGCACTCCATTTCGATTACACCCGTGTGACTCCGGGTACGGTTGGCTGGAAATCCATTTGCCATAACAAGTACTTTGTAATGGACCTGCAGGCTAAAATGGATTTTGATGGAAATATTAACTATGAAATTTCATTGATAGCGCTCAAGGATGTTACTGTGTCGGACATTTATCTCGATGTTCCGCTTGAAAAAGATGTGGCTAAATATATGATGGGATTGGGTGAAAAAGGGGGATTTCTCCGGAATGATATTCATTGGAAATGGGAAGTAAAGAAAAATCAGGATGGTCCCTGGATTGGTGATGTTAATGCAGGAGTACAGGTTCGATTTTCAGATATAAACTATGAACGCCCGCTCAACACCAATTTTTACCAGAGAAAACCATTGAATATGCCCACTTCATGGTATAATAATGGACAGGGAGGAATCAATATTTACAGGAATGAAGAAGATGTAAGGATCAGGTCTTACTCGGGGAAACGCGTGATTAAAAAAGGAGAGGTTTTTCATTTTAATTTTAATATTGCCGTTACACCGTTTAAACCTATAGAACCCAAAAAACAATGGAGTCACAGGTTTTTTCACAGTCCTTTACCGGTCGATTCCATTGCTCAATACGGAGCTAACACAATCAATCTCCATCATGCCAACAAGTACAATCCCTACATCAATTATCCATTTTTAACACCTGATATAATGCGAGCCTATGTGAACGAGGCGCATGCAAAGAATATGAAGGTAAAGTTTTATTACACACTTAGAGAGCTGTCAAACAGCTGCCCCGAACTGTTTGCACTTCGTAGTCTGGGATCTGAAGTGTTTTCAAAGGGTGATGGCGGGGGGTATTCCTGGTTACAGGAGCATTTGGATCAAACCTATATAGCCGCGTGGTTTGATCCAACCTGGATAGATGCTGCAATTGTCAACAGTGGAGTATCCCGATGGCACAATTATTACATTGAAGGATTAAACTGGTTGGTAAATGAAATAGGGATCGATGGCATCTATATTGATGATCTGGCTTTTGACCGGACGACCATGAAGCGTATGCGCAAAGTATTGGAACGGGGAAATTCTGAAATTTTTCTCGATTTGCATTCAGCCAACCAGTTCAATCCAAGAGATGGCTTTGCAAATAGCGCCAATTTATACCTGGAACACATGCCCTTCATTGATCGCTTGTGGTTTGGCGAGTATTTCGATTATGACATGCGGCCAGATTTCTGGATGGTTGAAGTTTCCGGTATCCCATATGGGGTCATGGGTGAGATGTTACAGGATGGTGGAAATCCATGGAGGGGAATGCTCTATGGAATGACTGGAAGGGCTCCCAGGGTTAATATAGCTCCACTATGGGAATTTTGGGATGAGTTCGGAATAGAAAATAGTGACATGATCGGTTACTGGGTATCAGATAGGCCTGTAAAAACGGATAGCAATGATTCGTTCGCAACAGCATATGTGCAAAAAGGAAAGAAAACATTAATATCGCTTGCAACATGGGCCGAATCTGAAGATAACGTAAAGCTAATCATCGACTGGGATGAACTTGGTCTGGAATCGGCGAAATCAGAACTGGTGGCCCCATTCATCGAAAATTTTCAGGAGGCAAATAAATGGGCACCCGGAGATGCGGTATCTATTCCAAAAGGAAAGGGATATCTGATTGTCGTGGAGGAAAAAGAATAGGATCCATGACATTGATAATCATAATATAATCCAGTTGTTACTTCTTTAATGTACCCTCAGTTAAAAAGTGAATTAAGGATATAGAAACAGGATGTCTATTCTAGACAATTTCTCTAATAATTAGTGGAAGGCCAGGTTATTGTGATTGGAGAAATTTCGAAATATACGTTTCCGAAGATAGGCGATTTTTGATCAGTTTACTTAAGGGAACAGGAGTGTCCGTTTCCAGAATATCAGCCCCGGCCCGGTAAATTTCCAGGTATTTCTCTTTTAATTTTTCATTATTTCCTTCAGAAAGCAAGTCACGGTCAAGATTTCTGGATGTGCCCACTATACAAAGCGATCCTTTTTGATGGATTAAATGAAAAATTGATGGATCATCAGGCATACTATGGCCCACAAAAGCCACAATGTTTTCCCAGGGAACACCTGTTTTATCAAATTCCTCCACTTTCTCCGGGCTATTGATAAATACCTGCATTAATATGTTTTTATTTAGGCGATAACCTAATTGCGCTTCTTCAAAAGAGTAGGCCATTACTATGGCACAAGCTTCAGCTTTATAATCCTCAACCATCTTTATTCTGGCCTCAATGGGGACGTCCTTCCTGTCAAGAACAAGAATAGCTTTGCCCTTCGCCCACTCAAGCATTTCCGGGAGCGTTTGAATTTTATACTCTGTGAGCTTACCTTCCAGATCCTTTAATCTTAATTCCTTCAGTTCACTATATGTAAAATCAGATACCTTTCCTTTTCCATTTGTGGTCCTCCCAAGATCACGATCATGATGAACAATGATGATACTGTCTTTTGTATATCTCGGATCGATTTCCAGGATCGCGTACGTATGCTTCAGTGTGTTACTGAAAGTAGCCGTACAGTTCTCCGGAAGTTGTCTCTCGGGGCCTCCACGATGACAACTCAGAAAAGAAACACTATCGCCCGTATAACGAAACATCTCTCGCAATCCTTCGGGAGTTTTAGCATCGATATAATAATTACCCTCTTTATTCTGGCATGAAGCATTAAACCCAGAAAACATGCATAACTGAATTGAAGTCAGGATAAATATCACTAAATACACACTTCTAATGCGTTTCATATTTTTCAGCTGACTGAAAATATCTTTGCAAAATTCGTTCATAAGGAAGAGTTACAAATCAGTAACAGTAAAAATTAATATTTATTCTAGCGGAAGATTCATTTTCGCAGCAATGTCAATGAAACGGGGATTGTCATACAATGGAGCAAAATTCGTAATCTTGGTGCCAATGTAGGTCATAACCGGATCATGCATTTCATAACCCTTTTCAAGCCAATCTATTGCTTTATCCGGTTGATTCCCATTTATGTACCTCGTTGCCATATCGACGGGTGATACAGGATAGTTTTCAGATACTTCCTCCAGCCTTTTCAATATCTCTTCATATGCTTTTATAACTCCATGCTCCTTGAAAACTCTGTCGATTTCTTGTATATTCTCTTCCTCAACATGATACATTCGAAGAAAATATTTCTCTGCATTTATTAATTTATCATATTCTTTGCAATAATTAGCTGCAATTTGAATCCCTGCATTAGCAAGATAACTTTCCGGATCATTGTCTAAAACTTCTTCTGCAAGAGCCAGGGCAGTATTAAAATCACCGGCACAGATTAATACTGCTGAATACCACATCTTTACCGCAGGATTTAACCGATCCAGGTCAAGTGCCAAACGGCCCTGCATTATCGCTTCATCAGTTCTCTGCAAAACACATAACAATTGGGCATAAAGAACTCTTGCCGTGGCGTCATTGGGATTAATGGCCAGCGCTTTTAAGAACTCCCGCTCACTCTTTTCCCAGTCCCATTCGATCAAATGAGCTCTCATTGCACTTAAAAGATTTGCGCCAGGAAGATCCGGATCTAATTTAAGAGCCTTGTTAAGGTTCTCTTGAATTTTAGGTGAGGCAACAGAAGGCGGTTCAAACCCCATCTGCTGTTTACCAGCCCAAACACCTGCCAGACCGGCATAAAGGGGGGCCCAATCTGGATCTTTTTCAATGGCCCTGTTCAGATAGTACAAGGCTTTATCCAATGATTCTCTGCTGTATTGCGCCAAGTAGGATTGAGCCTTCAGGTAATCGTCATAAACCTCCTTATTTACCGTTCTTGATTCCGCCAGGAATTTTCCCTCCTGCGGGGTTAACGTAGTATTAATTCTATCTGCAATATCTTTCGTTACTTTTTTATACAAACTAAGGATCTGGCTTCTTTCCACCTTATAATCTTGAACCCATAGAACTTTTTCCTCCCGATCGATCATTTTCGCCTGATAGCAAACACTGTCTCCTATACACATCACTGTTCCTTCAATGAAGGTGTTTACTCCCAACTGGTCAGCTATCTCAGGAATGGATTTACTTGCATTTTTAAAGGTATTGGCCGTATATTTTGACTTCACATTTAAAGCACTGATCTTTTGAATATCACTTATCAGTTCACTATGCATACCTGCCACAAAATAATCCAATGAGTCCGTTCCCAGATAATTGTTGAAAGGTAGGACTAATAGTGATTTTTGCTCTTCCGATGGTGGATCTATGATCTTTGGTAAAAAGTAGTACAAGGCAAAGGCCAGTAAAGCAATGATTAAAATTCCGGCGACTAAAGTTGATCTTCCGAAACTTAATGGCCGAATGAGTTCCCCCGTATCAACGGTAAAATCCAGAACCCTCTCATCTGGGCAAGTTACACTGTAAATTCCAACTGGAGATTCAACACCCTTTAGTGCTTGTGTACCGAGTGATTCTATTTCTAATCCTACTTTATTCTTGATGTCTTTATAAACTGTATCAGAGATTACTATACCAGGCGTATCAATAAGGCTGTGGATTCTAGAAGCGATGTTCACCCCATCTCCAAGCACATCTTTCTTCTCAAAGATCACATCTCCTAAATGAATCCCAATACGCAATGGGATCTCCAAATCTTTGCATGCTCTCTGAATTGAAACAGCACACATAACAGCATCGATGTTGGAAGAAAAGCTTGCCAATGTACTACTCTCCATTTCTTTCAACCATCGTCCATTGAATTTTTTAATAAGTCTTTTATGGATTCGCTGGTTTTTCTTACGAGTATCAAA
Organism: Cyclobacteriaceae bacterium; assembly: GCA_024644875.1. GTDB lineage: Bacteria > Bacteroidota > Bacteroidia > Cytophagales > Cyclobacteriaceae > JAGTVG01. The sequence goes on along the minus strand of JAHEGY010000115.1, from coordinate 3,881 downwards.
AGCTTTTTTCTCATCATCCTTTAATACGTAATCATAACCGACAATATCAGTAAACATGATGGCGGCCAAGCGTCGTTGCGTCATTGCTGTTTGTAGTTAAAAAATCAGCTGAATAAAAACCTATCTTTTTACAAGTTACCCTAAGATCAGTAAAAAGTCAATAAATCTTCATCACCATAGTCTCAAAACATTAACATTCGCTAAGAGAGAGCTATTGATGGATTCCTTTTTGTTTCAAAACATACTCTTTAAAGGTATTCCTCCAATCTCGGGTTTAAATAGCATGTATTAACTACGATCCTTACATTTTAAAAAATCAAGGCATTTTGTTTGATGAATTATCTTTTCCAAAACGGTTCAGAATCCTTGCTGCTTGAGGGCGTTCCTTGTGCTTCCTAATATTATATTAATTATTTAAGCTCGCTAATGACCTCATAACTCTTAACTATCTTCCCGTCTCTAAACTGTTTGAATTGCATGATTTCAGCTTTCATATCGTTTCCGTCATTAGTAGAAGTTCTTATAAACCGTTCAGCGACCCAATCGTCTTCTGCAATCTGAATTAGCACTGAATCATTAACATTAGGCCATGTGGCGATAGCATTTTTATGGTTTTCTTTATTCCAGGTATCAGGTTCAGTATTTTGATATAAATAACTGCCGATAAAATCATCTGCAAGAAGCTCATCAACATCCTCTAAATTTCGTTCATGATACAATGTCGAGAGTCTCTTATTTTCATCTGGTGTTGGATGTTGTCCAATCAACCTGAACATCTTCCAATTTCCATCTTCCTGTTTTTTGTAAACAGTTAAAGATCTTAACTTGTCGGTTACTATAGTATCCTGTTTGTCATTTGAGATCCACTTCTGATCCAGGAAACCTACTACGAAGGCATAATTATGATCCGCAAAACACTCTACTACTTCAAATTTGACATCTTCAATAGAATAGGTGTCAAAAAGGTCTTTAAATCCCTGTCTGTTTTCCTCTAGGTTCATGGAAAGATCATAGGCATACATATTTACGATATCTTTGTCTAGATAAGACATGTAGGTTTCCAGATCTTCATTCTCCCAGGTTTCAAGAGATTTATGAGTTAACTCAATTAATTGAGCACAAACTTCATCCTGATAGCTTTCAGATACTTCTGATCCCTGTTGGCAACCGACAAGAATCAATAGGTACAATAATGCAATTAGAAGTGTTACTTTTTTCATGATATTTAATTTTTAGATGGTTATATTATGGAAACAGGTGGTTTGCCACAATAGTTCCAGCACCAATAAAAAGATACTCCCCCCTTTGCGATGAGGATTCATTCAGCTATAAGTCCATTTGGTTACACGCATATTAAACCCTTGACAACCTACGAGAGAAAGCCTCTGATGCATTCTTTCCTAAAGTACCGTAGAATTTTTTCCATTAAATACCTAACTTCAATACTGCATCGGGTATTAAGTTGTTGGAATTATCAAGTTATGGAAACGACTTCACTAATAATTTTCTTACTTTTATATATCATTATCGTTTTTTAAATAGCCCCGAAAACATGAAAAAATTAGTTTTACTGATACTGATAACTTTGATATCTCAGTCAATTATCGCTCAAAAAAAAATCTGGAATGAAACCCAGGAAGAAAAAGACAAGCGCCTGGAATGGTGGCGCAATGATCGTTTTGGAATGTTTATCCACTGGGGAACGTACGCCCTGGCCGGTCGTCATGAATGGGTGAAAAAACACGAACGGATTCCTGATGAGATATATAATAGGTATTTTGAAAATTTCAATCCGGATCTTTACGAACCGTCGGAATGGGCCAGGTTAGCAAAAGCTGCAGGAATGAAATATGCCGTGATCACTTCCAAGCATCATGAAGGATTTACCCTTTTTGATTCTAAGTATACAGAGTATAAGGCGACCAACACACCCTATGGTAAAGATGTTTTGAAAATGTGGGTTGATGCATTCAGGGCCGAAGGATTGAAAATTGGATTTTATTATTCGCTGATCGACTGGCACCATCCGGAGTACACCATTGACCGGGTTCATCCAATGAGTGCCAATACGCAGGAAGATTATGATGAACTCAACAAAGACCGCGATATGGGCATATACCGGGAATATCTTAAAAACCAGGTACGCGAGATTTTAACGAATTACGGAAAATTAGATATCCTCTGGCTGGATTATTCCTTCCCCGGTAGATTCGGTAAAGACAGAGATGACTGGGGCTCGGTTGAATTGTTAAAAATGGTACGCGAGCTCCAACCGGAAATCATTGTCAATGATCGGGCCGATCTGAGAGACTACTGGGGAGGATGGGACTTCACTACACCGGAACAGTTTAAAGTGACTGAATGGCCAACTTATGAGGGCAAAAAAATTCCATGGGAAACCTGTCAGACTTTTTCCGGTTCCTGGGGATATTATCGCGATGAATATACTTGGAAAGACACCAAACAATTACTCGTTTTGTTGATCGAATCTGTAAGCAAGGGTGGTAATCTGCTTTTAAATGTTGGCCCAACGGGTAGAGGTACCATAGATTACAGGGCAGTAAATGCCTTGAATTCCATGGGAGAATGGATGAAATACAATTCAAGATCGATTTATGGATGCACTCAAGCCCCCGAATCATTTGAAGTTCCGGCTAACAGCCTCCTCACGTACAATCCACAATCCAATCGATTATATATTCATTTACTGGATTATCCGTTGCAGAACCTCACGTTAAAAGGGTATGAAGGAAAAATCAAATATGCTCAATTTCTTCATGACGCCTCAGAGGTCAGGATTACCACTCCCCGTATGCACTGGAACCAACCGGAAATATCTCAAAGCGATATCAATTTGAGATTACCGGTAAATAAACCGCCCGTTGAAATTCCAGTGATCGAGTTGATATTGGAAAATTGAACAATTTACAAGAGAAAGCGTATGATGCATTCTTTTTATCTTCCCCAGCATAATATACCACAGCAAAGTATTCCTACGATCTCAGGTTTGAAAATCTTGATAAACTTTAAGTGTAGAGGTAGGCATATGGCACTTGCGCGACTTCTTTTCGTTTTTTAGGTATATTCATTCAACCCTTCACTACCTGGTGTTTTTTAACAAAATCAGGATCCAGATCCACACCCAGGCCCGGACTGGTCGGGACTTTGACCAATCCGCTTTCACTTCGAAGTGGAGATGTTTTACATTCAAATTCCACTCGGGTTCTAAATCCTTTAAACTCATGATGATGTAAGGCGTTGGGAAGTGCTGAGACAAAGTGCATCATATAAAGAAATCCCAGATCTCCCCCAGACATATGCGGAGTACATTTTTTCCCAACAGCATTTGCCATTAAGGCCACTTTCATTGACCGGATCATCCCACCGAAATAATTCGTGTCGGGTTGAACAATGTCAAGACCGTCGTTTGCGACAAGCCAGCGAAATCCATGAAGACTGTATTCCTGTTCTCCTCCTGCAACCGGAATGGAAAGCGCATCTGTGACCATTTTTGTTTCCTCATACCAATCGAAAGGAACAGGTTCTTCAAAAAACTTATAATCGTATTCTTCCAATAACTTTCCTACGCGAATGGCTTCTTCCACAGAATAAAACCCATTTGAATCGGCATAAAGAACCATCTGATCACCAAATGTTTTTCTGACCAGCGGGATAATCTCTTCCGTTCGTCCTGATGGGCCTACGGCATGCATATCCCTGGTCATAAACATAAGTCCCCCTACTTTAATCTTGACAGCCTGGGCGTTATATTCCGTTACATCCCTTTTTATCAGCTCAATAGATTCCTCAACAGATTTTTCCCTGTATTCAGTTGCCTGATAAACCTCGACTTCCGGATGATGGATATCCCCTATCAATTG
>JAHEGY010000028.1 GCA_024644875.1 Cyclobacteriaceae bacterium | reverse complement strand
TGCTAATCCATGTCATATTGCTTATTGTTATGGGGAAAATCATCAAGGCTCCCTATTTCTTCCTGGCCGTCGGTAGCAAGGCGAACATAGGAGGTGCTGCATCTGCCCCGGTTGTCGCCGCCGCTTTTCATCCCTCACTGGCTCCGGTAGGTGTACTACTTGCAGTCCTGGGGTACGCACTTGGCACTTATGGTGCCTGGGTTTGCGGACTATTGATGCAGACTGTCGCACCCTGATTGTCTAAGAAAGCCATTTGCCCAGGTTCTCCCTGACAAAATCATCATCATTTAACTCGGGGTAGGCATCATATACCCGGTTTATTTCATCTTTCTGGCCAGGTGACAATTTTTCCTCTTTGTCCAAGGTCCAGGTCCCTTCCAGCAGGCCTTGTCTTCTGAGGACTTCATGGATGCCTGCAATTACCCCGGAAAAATTGTTTGCCACATCAAAGAAAGCAGCATTAGAATCAGTGACTTTCGTTCCCAAAGTTATTAAAGCTTTTATATCCGCAGCGCTTTCAGCAGAATGTACCTTGTCAAGTATCTCAACAGCCTTTTTGGTCCATACTGCCCAATGACCCAGTAAACCGCCTACTATTCGCTTTTTAACCATCCCTGAATTTACAGGGATGTGATATTCTGTAAGAAGGTCTGCTATAATATTGTCATCATTTCCGGTATACAGGGCAATGTCTATTGCACGACCCGATTCTACAACGCCACGAATGACGTCATGTGTCTGATAACGGTTAAAAGGAGCGATTTTAATGGCTGCTACATTTGGTATTCCTGAAAATGACCGCCAGAAATCAACATCCAGGATCCTGCCACCTACAGCAGGTTGTAGATAAAACCCAAACAGGGGCATTACCTCTGATATTTTTTGGCAATGCGCAAGTATTTCCGTATTATGATCATCCTGAAAAGCAGCAAGGCTTAACAATGCGGCATCATACCCAGAGTTGACGGCCATCTGTGCCTCTCTAATGGCTTGTTCTGTTCTGCCAATCACACCGGCTATTTTAATAATAGTTTTGCCAGAGCGTAATGTAAAATCCCTGATTTCTTCTGATGTAATCCTCAAAATCCTTTCAAACAAGTTGACCCCGTGCTTTCTGATATTGAACTGGGTGGTATGAACAGCAGCAGCTATCCCCCCGGCTCCTGCATCAAGATAATACCTTAATAATGCCCTTTGCCGTCGTTCATCGAGCTCGCGGTCTTTATTCAGAGCAAGGGGTAAGGCTGGTATCACTACTCCTTTGTGTAATAGTTTATTTGTTTCCTCCGGAAGTATGGGCAGGTTAATATTTTCCATCTCTCACTTCAAAATGGGTTGGTTTATTTAAAAGCGGCCTGTCATTGGAGATCCAGTCGGCTATCCAGGAGATCATTTTTTCAACATTTACCCCCGGATACCCCAAAAGTTTAAAAGATTCTTCCGCATTACTCAAAAGAGCAGTTCCAGACTCTTTCCCGGAAAACTCAGGCTCGGTTCCCAATAATTTTCCGAATTGAATGGCGACATCTTTTACAGAAAGTATATCCTGACCAGTAATGTTTAAAATTCTGGCAGGGGATTGGCAATAATTCAGCGCCTTTAAGATCATCGCATTTGCATCTCCCTGCCATATCACATTAAAATGCCCCATGGTTAGATCTATAGGTGTTCCGGTTTTTACCTTCAGGGCTATGTCCACGAGCACACCGTACCGCATTTCAACTGCGTAGTTCAACCTTATCAGGATTACCGGTGTTCCATGTCTGAGACTGCCATATTCAAACATCCGTTCCCGGCCGAGGCAGGATTGGGCGTATTCACCTACGGGATCTGGCTTATCTGCTTCCTTTGATCCGCCATAGGAAACAGGTACCAGCGGATATACGCATCCTGTCGAAAAGGCAACAATCCTTGATCCACTAAAATGATCGGCTATCAATCCGGGGAGGTAGGCGTTTATGGCCCATGTTAATGACAGGTTTTCTTCTGAACCGAACTTCATGCCGGCAAGAAAGATAACATTTTTTACTTTAGGTAATCCATTGACAAATTCCGGATCTAGCAGATCTCCCCGAATGATCTCTATCCCGGCTTTTTCCAATACCTCTATTTGATTTTCCTGACTGAATCGGCTCAGGCCGATTATTCGTTTCTTTGTCCCCGAAAGATCAACAGCTCTTTTGGCCATTATCGCCATGGAGATGCCGATCTTACCTGAAACGCCTAGAAACAGAATATCTCCATCGAGTCCGGCAATCTTCTCAATAAGGTCTTTTGTTGGTCTGGAAAGTATCTCATCCAATTCCTGTTCACTCAATATTTTTTCCGGGAATGCAGTCATCTATAAAAAGAAATGATCCATTATTAGTTATCAGTAAGTATTTTATCGGCTAAATATAAAAACATATATATCAAATTAGCTATTTCTAAGTGTTCCTCTTGCTACAATAGATATTATGGTTATCACAAATAATATAACGTACAATCCTATATCCAGCCTGATGCCCATGATGTTTTCCGGTATCAATTGGAACACAGAAAATAGGAAAACAAATAAGGCAATAGCGGAGACAATCAACAATTCCTTCCCCGGAGCTTTCTTTGAAATAACACCTATCAGGATTACCGGGGTAAGCATGGAAGTTCCGGCAAAGCTTACCCTGGCCAGCAATACCAGTTCATCACTTATGATCACTGAAAAGGCCATAACGATCAGGGCAAAAATAAACAGGGCTATTTTTGTACGTATCAATACTGATTTATCATCTCCTTTTAATAATGACCTGAATTCAGAGCCCAGGGCAAATATCTGTGCGTTGGAGGTTGAAAGTACAGCAGCAAACAGACCTACAATGGCCAGGCCCGCCAGAAAATCAGGCTGATCGAAAAGAAGGGCATTCTGAACAAATTCTACGGTCGGTGAATCTGAATATCTTACCGCACCATACATCCCGATAAACGCAGTCGCTACAAAAACAATGAATGCAACAATACTGACTCCTCCTGCCATCTTGTAGGTTTCTTTCATGCTTTTCATAACAACTATCCGGGATGAAAATTGAGGCTGGGTAATTGGCAATAACATGATCGCCAGAAACGAAGCGACCAGAAACTGGGTGGTAAACAATCCTTCAGGCCCAGGAGTGGACAAAAGCCGGTCATCCACCTGTTGAACCTGGTTAAATAGTTCTTTCACGTTCCCAAAATGAACGATACAATTGTATCCAATGATAGATAGAACAGTCAACAACAAAACGCCTTGTACTGCATCACTAAAAACTATGGCCTTTAACCCCCCCAGTTCACTGTATGCCAGCATAATGGCGACAATTATCAAAGCCCAGCTCCATGAAGGAAGCATATCGGGGAAGATGGCGGTAAAGAACATAGACATCCCTCGAATCTGTATGGCTACATAGGGTATTAAAAACAAAAATGCACCGGTAAAAACAAGGTATCCTGCCCATTTGTTTCCAAATATATCACGCATCATCCCGGCCATTCCTTTATAACCTGTCTCTCTGGCTTTCTTTCTCAAATTATATCCAAACCAGAAGATCATAAAAAACATGATACCGTCAGATACCGGCAGGAAGATCCAGGCCCCAACGCCATGGACCCTGAAGAAATCAGGAACGCCGATAAAGATAAAAGCACTGAATAATGCGGCAGCATAGGTGAGTACGCCCAATATCGCGCCAATATTGGATCCTGCCAGCATATAATCGTCAATACTCCTGTTTTTTTTGAAGGCCCTTGAGGAGGCAATGATTAGCAGGAGAATGAAAATAGCACCAAAGAACCAAAACCATTTAGTCATTGCCGCCCTCCTCTTTTTTTACCTTAGAATGAGCATAAATCCCGATCATTATAAATGCAACATATCCAAAATAGGCCAATATGCCTACCCAGAGGGTATAGGGCATCCCCATAAACTCTGGCCTGAATTCATTTTTTGGAATCACGAGCGGGGTAAAGATCAGAATTGAAAGAATAATCACACCCAAACGGGCAAAACTCCATAATTTTTTCATCTGTTTTAAATTTTTTGATTCCTAAATGTTCGAAAAATTTGAAGACATTCAGGAACTCACATAAATTTTAATCATTCATATTTGCGAATTTAGAATGATTAAAATTCATGATCTTTTCATAAAAAATTTTGGTTAATAATACCCGGAAAGGGTATTTATTAAAAATAACTTGACTAAAAATACCTTTAACTGTTCTTTTTTAAAAATATTAAGATGTTTTATTCATTAATCGATCTCGCCGGGGATAAATCCTGCAATTGCTCCGGATCCCGGATGATATCAGTCTGGATTTGGTTTTCTTGAACTTTCGGACCCGGCTACGCAAATTTATTTATCCATCTTAACCTTTTATCCGATCTCAGGACCGGCAATGGCAAATTGTTGTTCCGGTCTTCCGGGGTATGGATGTTTCCCTAAATACATCCTTATGAAGGGTCTCTGTATTTTGAAACCTATTTCCTCAACAGATTGTACAAATGCCTTCTGATCATCAGGGATATCAATTATTATTGGTCTTCCTTTGCATTGAGGGATAGCATTACATAACAACGAAAATGCTATTTCTTTATTTAGGGCAATAATGGGGCCTATTTGTTCAAAATTACTCCCTGGCCGACCAAAACAATAACCCTGTATATTATCACCTGAACCACAGATCCACGCATAAGCTGGCCCTATATCATAAAGTGATCTCAGAATGCCTGCCCTTGGTGCCCCAAAGACATGCTGATCATATTCTATGATTTTGGGAAGGTCATGAGATGATATTTTAGAGCATGCAATTTTGGAGTGATCAATAAGATTTGTTGGGTACGCTTTAATTTCATACCTCCTTAGACCATATTCATCTTCAAATCCCAGGGTATCATAAAGCAATTTTCCCTTCGGTGTGGCGTCCAGGCGAATAGTTCCTTTATCTTTTGCCCTGGTTATGGCCTCCTTGAGCAGTGATGTGCCTATCCCCATACGTCTAATCTCCGGATCGACAAGCACCATGCCTATCCAGCTGAACCGGCCTGAATAATTGACAGTGGTTACAGTGCCTATAACCTTTCCCTTGTCTTCGGCAACCAGGCTGCCATCCTGACTAGAGTCCAGAAAAAGTTTCCAGTCTCCTTCCAGCTGGTTCCATCCGGCCGCGCTCTTTAATCGCATACCCGCAGGAATATCCTTCTCAGTCATCGGGCGCAAATTATATTTTCCTGTCATTTAAACTATCAGGATTTGATACTTAAATTTTCTTTTAATACATGCAATGTCCTTTCTCTTTCCGCTTGATTATATCGGATCAAGATATTTTGCTAATTCAGGTTGTCACTCAATATATTGAATAATCAAAGGATTTGATAGTCTTTTATGATATTCCTCAATTTCAGGGGCGCCATCTTCATTGCTTACTTTAAAGATCAGGTATGCATTTATTTCCCGGTAACGGCTACCGCCTGGAATAAGAGTATTATGATCATTGATCAAACGGCGATTCCAGTATCTGCCATTTCCGGCACTTCTCGTGATTTTAGTATGTTCCCCGTAAAGGGGTGAAATATTGCCGCTGAGGTTTGTATTGTCATATTCAAGGCGGATGCTTCCAAATGCATACTGCTTGTTTTTATTCTGGAAAAACAACCATACAGCATCGTCAGGGATAGGATCTTTCTCTAACTGCTCAATCCCATCTCCCTGGTAAAGATCTACCGTAGCGACCTCTCCATCCGGATTAAGGAAAGTAACGTGTGTAAAGAGACTGTCCATGGTCATCTCGTCATTTCTAAGCAGCATCAATTCAACATCCTCTTTAATTAATACTTCTGAAGAAAAAGTAAAATAGGGCAGACCAGCGTAAAAATGGTACATGCAGCTTACCCGGATCTCATCATAACCGCTCACTGATCCTGACCTGTATAGAGAAAATTTATAAGGGCCTTTGACCATTTTCAGTGTATCCGGATGTTGTATATGCCCAAATGTTTTGTATTCAAGTCCTTCCCTTTGAAAATTGGGCGCCCAATGCATGTTGATATGGCCTCTTTGAATCAGTTGATCATTAAAATCTTTTAAGATTAATCCGGCGAGTTGACCGGATCCAAGTCCATTTTCAGCTGTTGCTTTGATGTCGGTAAGGTCTGCGATGAAATCTGTATTTTCTATCTTTACATTCGAGTCCTGGCCCATGTAATGTAGAACCTCATTCTGCAATTCAGCGGTGCCATTTATGATCTCATAGGTTTTTGTTTCACTGGCTTCTATGGATACCGGGAATATACATTTTAAATAATTTCTTCCGGATGCCCTGGTTAAAGTATCTATGATCTGACCGGCTATAAGCTTTGTATCACCGGCTTCCTTTAAACAAATATCTTCTTCAGCCGGGAATGTACCGTTTAATGGCACTTCTACCTCAATATATTCTAAAGATCTGCTCAATCCGGCAGTTTCACTTATAGTCAACTTAAGAATAGCGGCTGGATTTTTTGTGCAGGAATGTGATATTAGGATTATCAGCGATATCAAAAAAATTGAAAAAGCTGTTCCTATTGTTGTTATTATACTTCTATTACTTATCTGAGGATTTTTCATGAGCCTTCAATTAAAAAATTAATTTGCTGATAAATATTCTTATATTGTATACATGCCTGAAAATGCTTTTAGATATCGGAAGATTGACAACACATTTCAAACCAGGCATTTGTCTTTTTTCTGGTAAAAGTAAAAAAAACAACATTCAAGATCATGTTAGGTTTCAACTATATTATAAAATTCTATTACATGAATCCATTAATTTATTCAATTGTTGTCTTTACTTTTTTTCAAGGATGTTTTAGCAGGCAACACAAAAAGGAAAATGATACTGATTGGGAATTTTATTCACAGCGGGCTGAGATTGAACCTGCTTATTGGGTTGATGGCGATATAATATTTGAAAATCAGCCAACCCTGGCACTGTCAGGAGAGGGGAAAGCTTATATAAATGGGAGTTGGATGCGTATGATCAATGTTATCCCTGGTCATTTTTATGAGTTTAAAACACATTTCAAAGCTGATATTATTTCACAAATTGATCGCAGTGTATTGGCACAAATTACCTGGTTAAATAAGGCAGGCGAAAGGGTGGATTATATTGAATATCCGGCATTTGAGGCCATTCCGGATAACGATTGGAATCAGATCCGGCAAATTTACAAAGTCCCCGAAAGTGCAGTACAGGCCCGAATTGACCTGATCCTGAGATGGGCTCCGAAAGGAACTGTATTTTTTGGAGGAACTGAATTGAATGAAGTAACTCCGCCAGAATCGAGAATGGTCAGAATTGCTGCCATCCATCACCGGCCCGGAAATATGGAAAATTCTTCACAGAGCAGAAAATCCTTTGAACCTCATATCATTCATGCTGGAGAAAAGGGTGCTGATATCGTTTGCCTTCCGGAAGGTATTACTATAGTAGGCACTACATTGAACTATGTGGAAGCAAGTGAACCAATTCCGGGTCCCAGTACCGAATACCTCGGAAGTTTAGCAAGGGAACACGAGATGTATATAGTTGCCGGCATTTATGAAAAGGAGGGCCCGGTTGTATACAATACCTCTGTTTTGATCGGACGGGATGGAATATTGAAAGGTAAGTACAGGAAGACCGCATTGCCAAGGGAAGAGATAGACGGTGGTATTACACCCGGTAATGAGTTTCCTGTTTTTGATACCGATTTTGGACGTATTGGAATGATGATATGCTGGGATGTGTTTTTCCCTGAGGTATCAAGAGAATTATCGCTTAAAGGCGCTGAGATAATATTTATGCCCATCTGGGGAGGCGATCTTATATTATCTAAGGCTCGCGCAATTGAAAACCAGATTTATCTTGTTTCTTCAACATACGATATGAAAACGGGGGTTTTTGACAAGACAGGGAATCTTATAGTCGAAGGGACCGATGAAAACCCAGTTGCTATTGCCGATATTGACCTTAACGCAAGAGAAATGTGGTGGTGGCTTGGTGAATTCCGGAATCGTATTAAAAGGGAAAGGCCCAAAGTCAATAATTAATTTGGGCCGTAAAATATATAATTTACGCTGCCCCTGTCTCCCCGGGTTCAGCCACTTCCAATTTGCCAATCTCCTGGTCAATGGTCCAGAGTCCTATTCCTTCTTCACCTATGATATCAAAGAGTTCAAGCGCACGGCGGGATAACATCTCTTCTTCCCGCTGTTCCGAAACGTACCATTGCATGAAATTTAGAGTTGCAAAATCCTTAACGTTATAACAGTGTTCTACTATCTCGTTTATGGATTGAGTAACTTTTATCTCATGTTCCAGGATCATTTGGAAGACCTGCCGGAGTGAATCATAACTATGTTTCAGACCCGTAATCTCCGGTTGCAGGGCATGTCCACCGGCATCGTTAATATAATGAAACAATTTCATCATATGCATCCTCTCTTCATCAGCATGCCCGTAGAGGAATTTGGCAGAGTTGCTGTAACCCTCTACATCACACCAGGATGCCATCGATAGATAATGGGCTGAAGCCTGCGCTTCCATCATGATCTGATTATTTAACATGGCCTCAGTTTCTGTTGATATGGAACGATTTAATGATAAGTTGTCTTTCATAATTCAATGTATTGTTTATAATAATATAACTAAGTATTCAAAAATAGGTTTTAGGATTCAAATAATAGTTCATATGGGCGTGAAATTTCTCTTTCAAGCTCAAATAAACCAATATTTCTGACTTTTCTGATATATTCCTGACCTTCAAAATATATCAGAATTACAGGAACTGTAAATACCTGGAATTCTGCTGCGGTCATAGGATTTTCAACGATATCGATAAAATAAAGGTCCATTTTAGGAAACTTTTGATCGATCAGGTCCCTGACTTTAGGTTTTAGGACTTTGCAAATATTACATTCAGGTGAGGTAAAATATAATGCAACTGACTGATTATTAATTAATTGACTCTTGTTCATGACTTGTAAATCCTGCCTGACTATAAAATTATTTCTTTTATTCCTATTTCCATATATTTATATTTGTTTCAAAACTACATTTTTTACAATGCGACAGATTTTATTTTTTACCACTATATGCACTCTCATTTTACTGCCCGAGATAAGCAAAGCCCAACAGAATGCCAGTTATGATCTGGATAGCTATATCGAAAATCCATCGATGTACAATGAAAATCAGGAAGCCCCGCATGTGCCACTCTGCCCTTTTGATAAAGAGGAAAACGCCCTGAAAGGAGATTTCAGTTTGTCACCCTGGTATCAATCACTAAACGGAACATGGAAGTTTTCATGGTACGCTAACCCATTTGATGCCCCTGCCCGGTTTTACAACCCGGCTACCAGGATTGATACATGGGATGACATTAATGTGCCTGGCACCTGGCAAATGCAGAATTATGGATATAAGATCTATCGTAACATACCTTTGGAATTCGGTCCATATGATCCCCCGAAAGTACCCGATCATTTAAATCCAACTGGATTATATGTGAAGGAATTTCAGATACCCGAGGAGTGGAATAACCGGAAAATATTTATTCATTTTGAAGGAGTGAAGTCGGCATATTGGATTTGGATTAATGGAATTTATGTCGGATTTGATAAAGGTAGCATGACTTCCGGGGAATGGGACCTTACTCCTTATCTGCAAAGCGGTACAAACCGCCTTGCCGTAAAGGTGCTGCGATGGTGTGATGGAACTTACCTCGAAGATCAAGATATGTGGCGTTTTAGTGGTATTTATCGGGATGTATATTTATTTTCTACGCCCAAAGTGCATATCCGGGATTTCTTTGTTCGTACGGAACTAGACAATAATTTCAAGGGTGCAGATCTGGTCATAGATGCTATGATCCGAAATTATGACAGCATAGAGCACAACAACCTCCTGCTTGATTTAAAACTGATTGATTCGGATAAAAAAACGGTTCTATCCAAAAACCTAAAGGCCGGGACACTACTTGCCGATGACGTGAAGGTTGTCGAAATGTCCTATAAAGTCAATGATCCCATGCTTTGGAGTGCTGAAAAGCCAAACCTATATAAGCTTTTGATGATTTTGAAGAGTCCTGAAGATGAGGTACTTGAAATAATTGAAGAGACTGTTGGATTCAGGGAAATAGAAATTAAGGATGCCCAGCTGCTGGTCAACGGCGTTGCGGTGAAATTTAAAGGAGTTAACAGGCATGAACACGATCCAAAGCTGGGCCGTACAATGACAAGGGAAATGATCGAAAAAGATCTGCTTCTTATGAAACAGTTGAACGTGAATTCGATCCGGACCTCTCATTACCCTAATACACCACTATTTTATGACCTGGTTGACCAGTATGGCCTCTACCTCTGTGATGAAGTAAACGCTGAGTGCCATGAAGGGGAAGATTATCTGGCAGCACAGGAGGGTTGGGAAACCGCCTTTATGGACAGAACGGAAAGATTCTTTCAGAGGGATAAGAATCACCCCTCAATCATCTTATGGAGTACCGGCAATGAGTGTGGTTATGCCCCGATACATCATACCATGGCAGAGTATTTAAAAGAACAGGACCCGACTCGTGTTGTGTATCACCAGGGTAATATTCCTAACGGTGATGCTCCCTATGCGGATGTAAATGGTATCCGCTACCCACGACAGGAGGAATTATATAATGTTGGTCAAACCACCGACAGGCCTGTGATTATGGGAGAATACAGCCATGCCATGGGCAATGCCTTAGGTGGGTTCGATGAATATTGGGAGATCATTAATAATAATAAATCGCTACAAGGAGGATTCATATGGGACTGGGTAAACCAGGGGCTTGAATTTGACCTGGTCACCACACCCGATGAATCCGGATTTAGGCATCAGGCGGTTATTATGGGTCGAACTGAAGTTCAGGAAGGAATTCAGGGTAAAGCTCTAGCATTCAGTGGCCTGGATGATTTTGTGGAAGTGTATGATCACCCTGTATTCAACCAGGTGGGAGATCAACTGACCCTGGAATGCTGGGTATATCCCAGGAATTTTGCCGATGTAAACCCCATGATCAGTAAAGGATTGAGTTATGAAATTACCCAGATGCATAAAGACAGCCTTTCATTTATTCTCCAGTTGAATGGCGTTTTACATAGGATCGATGGTTATGTATCTCGGA
The DNA here is from genome assembly GCA_024644875.1 of Cyclobacteriaceae bacterium. Classification (GTDB taxonomy): domain Bacteria; phylum Bacteroidota; class Bacteroidia; order Cytophagales; family Cyclobacteriaceae; genus JAGTVG01. The sequence goes on along the minus strand of JAHEGY010000028.1, from coordinate 34,397 downwards.
ACTGGAATTTTAACTGGCAGCACATTATGGCCATTTACGATGGTAGTAAAATGGCCTTGTATCAGAATGGAGCTCTTTTGGCAGAGATGAATACTTCCGGAAAGATTGACCGTTCGCCCCACCCGGTGTGTATAGGTAAAAACCATAAAAAGAACCATGAGAACAAAGGTTGGTTTGTATCGAACAGCGTCTTCGACCAGGTAAGGATCTATAATGAAGCTATGGATGTACAGAACCTGGCCTTATCTGTCAAAAGTAAGCTAAATGTGCCAAAATCCATTCTCTGGCTTGATTTCGACGAGCACAATATAGAAGGGACCTTCCTTTCATACGGCGCCACACCACAGGGCAGCGGTACCATGGATGGAGTAGTGTCTGCGTATAGAGTTCCCCAGCCTGAAGCTTACCAGATGAAGCAGTCTCATGCTCCGGTATCAATTAAGGTTATGGACAGGAAGATGCGAAAATACAGGATTATAAACAGGTTTCATTTTACAGACCTTTCAGAATTCGATATAAACTGGGAGTTATTGGAAAATAATAAAAATATTGCTTCAGGAAACCTGAGGTTATCTACAGCTCCACAGGATTATGAAGAATTCGAAGCTCCCTATAAGGATCCGGCACTAAAGGCCGGCGCAGTATATATCTTCAGAGTGACGATCAATTTAAAAAGGAAAAATGACTGGGCTGAGAAGGGACATGAAATATGTTTCCAGGAATTCGAACTTAAAAATATAAATGAACGAAAAGATGTATTCATGCAGGAGGAAACATCGGGGTTCAATGTATTGGATGAAGATGAGAATATATTGGTAATAACGGCGAATAATATTGATTTCAGCCTGGATCTTAAAACCGGACTTTTAATCTCAATACGGAATGGTGACACAGATCTGATTACAGGTTCACCAAAATTTAATGTATGGAGAAGACCAATTATGAATGAATGGTCGGAGTGGGGTGTTAATGAAGCTGAGTTCTGGTATAAGTACGGATTGGATAGCCTGGTTCATAGTGCAGAATTGGTGGAGTTTTCTAAATCCGGGATCGATGCCTACGTGAAATTTAAAATTGAATCAAGGGCATTTTCAAATCCTGTAAATGTCTTTCATCATGAATTATGTTATGATTTCCTCTCAACCGGCGATCTGGTAATTCATCATAAGATCATGCCTGACGTTGAACCAGCCTCCCTGTATACCAAAGACTGGTTTCCACTTGGATATATTCAGAAAGTCGGGCTTCAATTTACACTGGCCGAGGAAATAGAAAAGGTGTCGTGGTATGGGAGAGGTCCATATGAATCTTACCCAGACAGGAAAACAGGCTATAAAACCGGGCAATATGAAATAAACATAAGTGATATAGACATACCGTATATTATACCTCAGGATTTTGACAACCGGACAGATCTGAGGTGGTTGAGTATTCATTCTTCAGGAGGCAATGGATTACTCATCACCAGCAACGAGCTTTTTAATTCTAGTATTGATCCATATGAAAACCTTGATAAAGCCTGGTATCCCTTCCAGTTGAAACGGGCAAAAAATCCGGTACTGAACATTGACCACCGGGTTACGGGTGTAGGAGGTACTCCGGTAAGGGTGCGGCCGGTATACCGGACTTATCCTGAAAACTATGAATACAAATTACTGCTGCGCCCATTCAACAGGAATCCGGATTTCTATCGTTTAAGTAATGTAGAATATTAAAAATAAGATAAGGCATCTCTACAGGGCGAGCCTTATCTCATTTCATTTTTTAACTATTTACTTTCTTTGGCTTTGATAAGATTCAGTGCTGATCCAGCTTTGAACCAGTCGATTTGAGCCTGGTTGTAAGTATGATTCGCAATGATCGTATCCTCTGAGCCATCTGCATGATGTAAAAGCAGTGTCAATGGCTTATCAGGAGCAAAAGAGTTCAGATCGATTATATCAATAGTATCGTCTTCCTGAATTTTATCATAATCTGCTTCATTATGAAATACCAGGGCAAGCATACCTTGTTTTTTAAGGTTAGTCTCATGGATGCGGGCAAAAGACTTGACCAGAACTACCCGAACACCAAGATGCCGGGGTTGCATGGCTGCATGCTCCCTGGATGATCCTTCCCCGTAATTATGGTCCCCAATAACAATTGTGCTGATGCCTTCTTCCCTATAAGCCCTCTGTGTTTCAGGAACAGGGCCATATTGGCCTGAAAGTTGGTTCTTTACACTGTTGGTTTCCTTATTGTAGGCATTTATAGCTCCAGTCAGCGTATTATCTGATATATTGTCAAGGTGCCCCCTGAACCTGAGCCAAGGACCCGCCATGGAGATATGATCCGTTGTGCATTTGCCTTCAGCTTTGATCAATACTTTTAATCCTTTGAGATTTTCACCATCCCATGGCTTAAAGGGCGTTAACAATTGCAATCGCTTACTGTCTGGCCTGACAATTACTTCTATACCGGAACCATCTTCTGCAGGTGCTACATAACCAGGATCATCTACATCAAATCCTTTAACCGGTAATTCGATCCCATGCGGTTGATCCAGATGAACGGTTTCCCCATTTTCATTGACCAGGGTATCCTTAAGGGGATTAAAGGTCATGTCCCCGGCTATGGCCATCGCTGTGACAATCTCAGGAGATGCCACGAAAGAATGGGTATTCGGATTGCCATCGTTTCTTTTTGCGAAATTTCTGTTAAACGAGGTAATAATGGAATTCTTTTTATCCGGGTCGGTGGTATGTCGGGCCCATTGACCAATACAAGGTCCACAGGCATTGGCCAGTACTACGCCCCCTATTTTTTCAAAGACTTCAAGATAACCATCGCGATCTACGGTATATCTTACCATTTCTGATCCCGGAGTTATGGTATATTCTGATCTGACCTTAAGATTTTTGTCAATGGCCTGTTGCGCCACGGATGCTGCCCGGCTTATATCTTCATAGGAGGAATTGGTGCACGAACCAATCAAGCCCACTTCTAACACTTGAGGCCATCTATTCTTTTTGACTTCCTCGGCAAATTTTGATATAGGTGTTGCACGGTCGGGTGTATAGGGCCCATTGATATGAGGTTCAAGTTCAGATAAATTTATTTCTATGACCTGGTCAAAGTATTGTTCAGGATTGGCGTATACTTCGGGATCACCGGTGAGGTGCTCTTTGACTGCATTAGCCAGATCAGCTACATCCCCGCGGTCGGTACCCCGCAGATAGGATTCCATTCTTTCATCGTAGCCAAATGTGGAGGTGGTTGCCCCGATTTCAGCACCCATATTGCAAATGGTGCCTTTACCTGTACATGAAATGCTTTCTGCACCCTCCCCAAAATATTCTACAATAGCGCCGGTACCACCCTTGACGGTTAAAATACCGGCAACTTTCAAGATAACATCTTTGGCGGAGGTCCAGCCATTCATCTTTCCCGTGAGCTTCACGCCGATCAGTTTTGGAAATTTAAGTTCCCAGGGCATTCCGGCCATTACGTCCACCGCGTCAGCTCCGCCAACCCCAATGGCTACCATGCCCAGACCTCCTGCATTTACGGTATGAGAATCTGTTCCAATCATCATTCCTCCGGGGAAGGCATAATTTTCCAGAATCACCTGATGAATGATCCCAGCGCCTGGCTTCCAGAATCCAATACCATATTTATTGGATACAGAAGCCAGAAAATCAAAAACTTCCTGACTCGCACTTATAGAATTCTTAAGGTCTGCAGAAGCTCCTTCTTTGGCCAGAATAAGATGATCGCAATGGACCGTTGAGGGGACAGCAGCTTTTTCCTTTCCCGCCTGCATAAATTGTAATAAAGCCATTTGAGCTGTGGCATCCTGCATGGCAACCCTGTCAGGGGCGAAGTCAACATAAGACTTTCCCCGCTCATATACCGTATCGGGTTCACCATTGAACAAATGGGCGTATAAGATCTTTTCAGCCAGGGTCATCGGCTTACCCAATAGGGTTTTCGCTGCATCAATCCGGTTTCCCATGCGGGCATACGCAGCTTTAATCATATTAATATCGAAGGCCATATATATGCATTTAAATTAATTCTTACTGCCAGCAAAGTTATAAAAACATGAACACCTAATCCTTATTTTCAAAATAGTATTTCAGTTAGAAATTATTTCATGGTATTTTAAGGGATCCTTCGAAGGCGAATTTGAATATTTTGATTTATTAATTTAGAATCATTCTAAATTGAGATATTGAGAAATTTCTTAATATCATGTTTTTATTATTTTAAATTATTAAATCCATTTTTGTGGATACTTTTCACAGAGGGGTGTTCTTTTTCCAGTTTCTTTGGAAATTAGGTGGGTAATGTTAGTTTTGTGCCAATTAATTATTTCGAAATAAAAATCTAATATGTTAGAAGACATAAGCTGCCTGCTTAGTAGGAGAGGTCATAAAGTTTTAGCATTCATATTATTTTCAGGTTTATTTCTCTCATTTTCAGGGATTTCGGTCTATGCTCAGGAAGCTGTTGACAGTACGTCCACGGTAAGTGCCGCAGCACCTGATGATGGGCTGTCAATAGATCCGGATATTATTGGTGCGGGGGAGACCCTCTTTAATAATTATTGCAAGGTTTGTCATGCTGTGGACAAGCAGGTTATAGGACCTGCCCTGGCTGGTGTTTATGAAAGATTAGATTTACCCTGGCTCATAACTTTCATACAGAATTCTCAGAAAGTGATTGAGAGCGGAGATGCTTATGCCGTTCAGCTCTATGAGCAATACAATAAAACTCAAATGCCCTCACATGATCTCTCTGATGATGAGGTGCTCGCAATCCTTTCCTATGTCAAAGATCAGACTTTAAATCCTCCTGCTACTGCTATGGATATGGCAGGCGCCGCTGGTGAGGCAGGGGCGGCCCCATCAGGATTATCCATTTCCTCCGGATTTTTGATTGCTGCCATGGTTGGCCTGATCATCGTCCTGGTTTTAATACTTATCGTACTTGTCATGCTTGTGCAAACCCTGACCAGGTTTATGAAACAGAAAAAAGGTCTTGATGAGTCAGAACTTGAAGTAATTGAACAGCGTTTTAATCTGGCAAAACTGGTACGCTCTCCTGCCTTTGTGGGTTTTGTGTCCTTTATTTTTGTCGCCATCATGATGAAATCGGTAATTGACGGCCTGTATTCAGTGGGAATACAGCAGGATTATTCTCCGACACAACCCATTGCCTACTCTCATAAAGTACATGCCGGTGATTATCAGATAGAATGCGAATACTGCCATACTGGTGTAGCTACCAGTCGCCAGGCAAATATCCCGTCAGCCAGTGTATGTATGAATTGCCACAGTGCAATTGTAAAGGTGACGGGAGCTGACGAGCCTTCGGAAGAAATACAAAAGATTTATGATGCCATTGAGAATAACAGACCCATTGAATGGATCAGGGTGCATAATCTACCCGATCTGGCTTACTTCAACCATGCCCAGCATTATAAAGTTGGAAATATCGAATGCCAGGATTGTCATGGCCCAATAGAGACTATGGAAGTGGTCAGACAACATTCTACCTTGACTATGGGATGGTGTATCGATTGTCACAGGGAAACTATTATCCAGGCTGATAATGGGTATTATGATCAGCTGGTTGAACTACATAAGACAGTTAGTAAAGAAGATATGGTTGTAGCTGATATTGGCGGTCTTGAATGTTCAAAATGTCATTATTAAGAAATTATTCAGAATTAAATTAATTCATGGAAGAAAATATAAAACGGTACTGGAACGGACTTGAGCAACTGAAAAATGACCCTGAGTATGTAAAGTATGCTGATAAGGAGTTCCCGCAGGAATTACCTGTCGGCAAAGAGGACAGTGCGTCGCCTTCAAGTTCAAGAAGGGATTTTCTTAAAATGATGGGATTCAGTGTAGCAGCGGCCTCCCTGGCCGCCTGCGAAGCACCTGTTCGCAAAGCGATACCATACCTGAATAAACCGGTGAACCTCGAGCCGGGAGTGCCTAATTATTATGCTTCTACCTACTCTGTTGGAGGTGATTACTGCAGCATCGTGGTAAAGACAAGAGAAGGACGACCTATAAAGATCCAGGGCAATAAACTGTCGCATTTTTCAAAAGGTGGAACAAGTGCACAGGTTGAAGCTTCAGTACTTTCACTATATGATAAAGAAAGAATTACCGGTCCAATACTGGATGGTGAGAAAGCCGAATGGGAAGTAGTTGATGCAGAAATCATCAAGGAGCTGAAGACAATCGCAGACCAGAACGGACAAATAAGAATTGTTAGTCATTCGGTGCTAAGCCCTACCACACAGGATATCATAGATAAGTTTCTTGAAAAATACCCCTCTTCAAAACATATAGTATACGATACCGACTCCATGCATGGCATGCGAGTGGCCAATAAAAACAATTTCGGGCTTTCTTTGATCCCGGCCTATAATTTTAACAAAGCGGATGTAATAATCAGTTTTGATGCAGATTTTCTTGGGAATTGGCTGAATGCAGTAGGATACAGCCGAGATTATGCAAAGACAAGAAAGGTCAATAAAGAGCACCGAAAGATGTCCCGTCATTACCAGTATGAGTCTTTAATGTCATTAACTGGATCAAACGCGGACTACAGAATTCCTGTAAAACCTTCTAAACAAGGTATTATTATAGCCAAGCTATACAACCTGATCGCTTCAAAGGCCGGCCAGAATACCCTGAATGTAGCTGATCCCGGTGAGGTTAAGTTCCTTACGAAGGCTGCTGATCAATTGTGGTCTTCACGTGGTAAATCCCTGGTAGTTGCGGGTTCTAATGATCCTGATGTACAAATGCTTGTCAATGGTATAAATGCTATGCTGGGGAATTACGGAAGTACCATCGATTTAAGTAACCCAGTCAATCTGAAGCAGGGTAACGACGAGGCTATGGATGCTTTTGTAAAAGAGCTGACGGAGGGTAAAATTGGCGGCGTGATCTTTTATAATGCGAATCCTGTTTATAATCATCCAAAAGGATCTGAAATAGCTGATTCAATATCTAAAACATCATTATCGATATCTACCTCAGGGGTAAAGGATGAGACAGCCTCTCTTGTAAAATATATCCTTCCGGATCATCATTACCTGGAATCATGGAATGATGCAGAACCTGTCCCCGGTCAGTTAAGTCTTGCACAGCCATCGATAACACCCTTATTTGATACACGCCAGGTTCAGAAATCACTCCTAACCTGGATGGAAGAGGAAATCACAGATTATTATCAATACCTGAATAATACATGGGAACGTAAATACTTCCCTACCCAGCAGAAAATTTCTGAATTTCAGACCTTCTGGGATCAAAGCCTCCATGATGGAGTGTATGATTACGATGCTGGTACAATATCAGCAGGTGATTACCTTCCTGTTGAAGGTGTTGCCCAAGGAATTGGCAGAAAATATTCAGCGTCAAATGATGGCCTTGAGCTCGTACTATATACAAAAATAGGAATTGGAAATGGAACCCAGGCCAATAATCCATGGCTTCAGGAGATGCCTGATCCTATTACTAAAACAACCTGGGATAATTATCTCACTGTTCCGCAGGCTCTCGCACGTGAGCTGGGGATAGGGGCGGACGGGAATGAATTTCCGGTGGCTACCTTAAGTGCCAGGGGTATGACCATGAAAGTTCCGGTACTTATACAACCCGGACAAGCCAGAGGAACCCTTGGACTTGCCTTAGGGTATGGCCGTAAAAATGCCGGTATTGTAGCCAATAATCTCGGAATCGATGCCTACCCCCTGATGGATAATTCAAGAGGTTTCTGGTCAAATGTCATTCTGGAAGGTGTAAATATGGAACCGCTTTCTGAGACCTACAGGATCGCACAGACACAAACCCATCATACTTACATGGGCAGAACCAATGTGATCCAGGAGGCCTACCTCGAAGAATATCAGGCCGATCCGGCAGCAGGCAGACATTATGCAAATATTGCTGCTTCAATGGACCTTGATAGAAAAATGGGAGATGGTAAAGTGGATGGTAAAATAGATGCCAAAAAGATCACACTTTGGAAAGGCCACGATTATAACAACCATCACTGGGGATTAATGGTAGATATGAACTCCTGTATTGGTTGCTCTGCCTGTACCATTTCATGCCAGGTGGAAAACAATGTCCCTGTCGTAGGAAAAGAAGAAGTGCTGAACCGCCGGGATATGCACTGGATCAGGATCGACAGGTATTATAGCAGTGATGCACCGGTCAACGATCCCGTAGGGCTGGAAGAAGCAGCTGAAAATCCCGAGATCACACATCAGCCTATGATGTGTCAGCATTGTAATAACGCGCCCTGTGAGACGGTATGTCCGGTAGCTGCCACCACACACAGCACCGAAGGGCTCAACCAGATGACTTACAATCGATGTGTAGGCACGAGATATTGTGCAAATAACTGCCCTTATAAAGTTCGAAGGTTTAACTGGTTCAAATATCATGATAACGACCAGTTCAGCATGAATACATCCATGCACAATGACCTTGGGAAAATGGTGCTGAATCCTGATGTAGTAGTGCGTTCCAGGGGTGTTATGGAGAAGTGTTCCTTCTGTGTACAAAGGATTCAATATGGTAAACTTGAAGCCAAGTTGGAAGGAAGACGACCTGGGGATGGAGAAATCAATGTTGCCTGTGCCGAGTCGTGTCCCTCTGAAGCGCTGGTATTTGGAGATCTTAACGATCCGGAAAGCCGGATCAACAAAATGATGAAAGTAAAAGACGACAATGGTAATAAAGTCATACAGGAAGACCGGATCTATACCGTATTGGAAGAGATCGGGGTTCGTCCCAATGTGTTCTATACCACTAAAATTAGAAATAAAGATTTAGAAGATAAAAATGCCTAATAACCACATATGGAAGTAGTTTCAACGGTAAGGCCACCATTGGTTACTGGTGGTAAGACAGCATCTGATGTGACCAACGATATTTGCCGGCAGGTAGAGGGGAAACCTTCGAAGTCCTGGTTGATGGGAATGGCCATATCGCTTACAGTTCTGGCAATAGGGCTGTATGCAACGATCGTTTTATTATGGGAAGGAATTGGCGTCTGGGGTCTGAACAAGACTGTTGGATGGGCCTGGGATATTACCAATTTCGTCTGGTGGGTGGGTATTGGTCACGCGGGCACTTTGATTTCAGCCATTCTGCTGCTCTTCAGACAAAAGTGGAGAATGTCAATCAACAGGGCTGCAGAAGCTATGACCATCTTTGCTGTGATATGTGCAATGATGTTCCCTGGCTTTCATATGGGCAGGTTATGGCTTGGTTTTTACTGGGCGCTGCCTTTACCCAATACCTTTGGATCCTTATGGGTTAATTTTAATTCCCCCTTACTTTGGGATGTGTTTGCGATCAGTACCTATTTTACAGTTTCAGCAGTGTTCTGGTATATCGGATTGATACCTGATTTTGCAACCATACGTGACCGGGCCAGGAATAAGATATCGAAATTGATCTATGGCGCCTTAAGCTTCGGCTGGGATGGTGCCGCTAAAACATGGTCAAGGTATGAATCAGTAGCCCTGATACTTGCCGGTCTGGCTACTCCGCTAGTATTATCCGTTCATACCATCGTATCGTTTGACTTTGCCACTTCTGTTATACCAGGATGGCATACCACCATATTCCCGCCATATTTCGTGGCTGGGGCTATTTTCTCCGGATTTGCCATGGTGATGACGCTTATGCTGGTAGCCCGACATGTCATGAACCTTAAAGATTACATTACAATTTATCACATAGAATTGATGAATATAATCATCATAATCACCGGATCGATAGTTGGTGTAGCCTACCTCACAGAATTATTTATATCCTGGTATTCCGGCGTACCTGCAGAACAGTATGCATTCCTGAATAGGGCAACAGGGCCCTACTGGTGGGCATACTGGATCATGATGACCTGTAACGTAATTTCCCCGCAGCTGTTCTGGATCAGGAAAATAAGGACAAGCATTGTGGCGTCTTTTATATTGTCTATAGTTGTGAATATCGGGATGTGGTTTGAAAGATTCGTGATTATTGTTACCTCCTTGCACAGGGATTACCTCCCGTCAAGCTGGGCCATGTTTTACCCGACCTTTTATGATGTGGGAGAATACCTCTTCTCTCTCGGGTTTTTCTTTACAAGTTTCCTCTTGTTTGCGAAATTCTTCCCTGTAGTCAATATGGCTGAAGTAAAGAGCATAATTAAGTCAACAGGTTCTACCATTAAAACTTCGAAATAAATGGAACGGAATAAGAACTTTATACTAGGCGTTTACAGTGACCCTGATGAGGTTGTCAGTGCTGTAATGAAAATCCGGTCGAACAAGATCAAGGTCCATGAAGTGTATTCTCCATTTGCTATACACGGAATAGATGATGCTTTGGGTTATAAGCGTTCCAGGTTACCCATAGCCGCCTTTTTGTTTGGCATGCTGGGTACATTGCTGGCTTTGACCATGCAATTCTGGATGATGGGCATTGACTGGCCTATGATCATTGGGGGTAAGAACTTTGCATCATTACCACCCTTTATCCCGGTAACCTTCGAATTGACAGTATTGATCTCGGCCCTCGGAATGGTTGGTGTTTTTATGGTGGCCTCAGATCTTAAACCATACAAAAAAGTGAGACTAATGGATACCCGGATCACCGATGATAAACACGTGATCGCTATAGATCTGGGTGCTAACAATGGCGCATCTGACGAAATAAAAAAACTTTTGAAAGAAACCGGCGCGGAAGAAGTGAACGAAAAGAATTTTGAATAATCAAATGATTGTGATGAATAAAATATTATCATATATCGGATTGATCGTTATTGGAGGGTTAATTATTTCCTGTAGTGCTAAAGATGACTACCAGGGTCTTGAATATGCGCCCAATATGTACCATAGCGTTCCTTATGAACCAATGACTCAAATAACCGATAAAGATGCCGGCAACTGGGTGAACTCCGACAGCGATATTTACGGGGAGTATTTCAATTCCAATCCCAACAACCCGCACATGATGAATTTAAGAGTGCCTCCAGCCAATGTGGTGGCAAGGACCAAAAATGGTTACCTGCCTTATCGCGTTCCAAAGGATAGCATCGAATATGCAGGAAAATATGTGAAGAATCCTTTAGATTCCACCGCTGAAGTATTAGCACAGGGTAAGGCATTGTTTGAAATATTTTGTATCTCCTGCCATGGAGCAACAGGGCAGGGCGACGGGCTTGTCGGACAGGTAATGCTGGGAGTTCCAGCTTATAATGTTGGAAGAGTGAAAGACTTGCCGGAAGGATGGATATTCCATACCATAACCTGGGGACGCGGCAGGATGTATCCTCTTGGTCCTCAGATACCGATTGAAAAGCGGTGGAAGATCGTTAGATATGTTCAAACTTTACAGAATCAACCGAATTAAAGATCAGTAAAAATATGAGCAAAGAAGTTTTTGTATTTACACCCTCGACCAAAAAGAAAATTCTGATCCTTGGATTGGTGGGAATTGTATTGGCAGCCATCGGTATTGCCATCCTGGCATTTGGCGGTCATGGGCATGCAGCTGATGCGGGGCATGAGGCTTCAGGCCATTCATTCCACTGGACACATCGATTATTTGCAGACCTGTGGATCAATAATGTATACTTCCTTGGCCTGGCAATCATTGGCGTGTTCTTCTTTGCCGTACAATACGCCGCTCAGGCGGGTTGGTCATCCGCACTGATCAGGATACCACTATCATTTGGCTCGTGGTTACCGTTTGCATTTGTTCTTACCCTGATTGTATTTTATCTCGCCAACTTTAGTTCACACTGGCATATGTTCCATTGGCTGGACCATTCATTGTATAATGAAACACTGGCCGATGGATCGGTCAATCCTAATTATGATTACATCATAGCAGGCAAAGAGGCCTATCTGAACCTGCCTTTCTATCTCATCAGGATGGTGGGAATATTTCTTGCTTGGATCATATTCTATTTTGTAATGAGAAAGATAAATTTCGCAGAAGATATTGCAGGTGGCGTCAACAATTATCGTAAACTGATACGCCTGTCAGCCATCTTTATAATTTTCTTCGCATTATCATCAGCCGTAGGTTCCTGGGACTGGATCATGTCCATTGATACGCACTGGTTCAGTACAATGTTTGGATGGTATGTCTTCGCCAGCTGGTTTGTAGCCGGTGTGGCTGGCATAACCCTGGTTGTTCTTTTGTTGAAAGAGAACGGATACCTGCCTATGATAACTGATAACCATTTGCATGATCTTGGAAAATACGTCTTTGCCTTCAGTATTTTCTGGACATATATCTGGTTCTCTCAATACCTGCTGATCTATTATGCGAACATTCCTGAAGAATCTATATACTTTATAGAGAGGTTAAAAAGTGATTTCTACACCCCAGTTTTTTTCCTCAATATTATTATAAACTTTTTCTTTCCTTTCTTAGTTCTTATGACAAGGGATGCAAAGAGGCACGGGGTATTTCTGAAGATTGTATGTGCTGTGGTCCTGTTCGGGCATTGGCTTGACTTCTACCTGATGGTCACACCGGGCACTCTTCAGGAAAATGGAGGATTTGGTTTCCTTGAGATTGGAACCATCCTGGTATATTTGGCTGCCTTTTTGTACGTCGTTTTGAACAGTCTTACAAAATCAGCCCTCGTGCCGAAAAATCATCCGATGTTGCAGGAGAGTATGCACCATCATATTTAGTGAAGTTTTAAGCTGGATCAGTCCGGAATCGATGGCTTGATATCGAAAATCCCATCTTTTCTGTGGAATTCTGCTTAAAACAGAACGAATTCGGATATGTTTTTTGCAAATCCGTGTTTAATGATTAGATTCGAAGTTTATTTTATTTAGAACTATGGTCGTAACTGTTATTTTAATAGGTTTAGTATTGATTATTGCGATCCTTGCGGTAGTATACAGGATCCATTCTCTTGTCGATGTGGCAAGGGGAAATCACAAGAAAAAAGTTACCGGAAGTAACGGGGTAAATGCAGCTTTGCTATTTGCTTTTCTGGTACTGAGTATGATCTCTCTTATCTGGTACTCTGTGAGCAGGTTTGATGTGTATAGCCTGCCTGTCGCTTCTGAACACGGGATATCAACAGATAATCTTTTCTGGGTAACCATGGCGGTTACCGGGATCGTTTTTATAATAACACAGATCCTCCTGTTTTATTTCTCATACCGTTACCGGTATAGAACAAAGTCCAAGGCGCTGTTCTTTCCTGAGAATAATCGTCTGGAGATGATATGGACGATAGTGCCAGCCATTGTTCTGGCAGTGTTGATATTCTCCGGTCTGAAGATCTGGAATCAGGTTACGGCAGATCCGCCCGAGGAAGCAGAGGTTTTAGAAATTATGGGTTATCAGTTTGCCTGGAAAACCCGGTATCCGGGGAAAGACGGCCAGCTTGGAAAATATGACTATCGATTGATCGATGCTACCAATGAATTTGGCATTGATTTCCGGGATAAAGCCGCTTTTGATGATTTTACTCCCAGAGAGATCCATATTCCTAAAGGGAAACCGGTATTGCTTAAGATCAGAGCAAGGGATGTACTGCACAGTGTCTTCGCACCACATTTCAGACTTAAGATGGATGCGGTTCCCGGAATGCCCACAAGTTTCTGGTTTATTCCAAACAAAACGACGGAGGAAATGAGGATTGAAACTGGTAATCCGGACTTCAACTATGAGATAGCCTGCACTGAAGTTTGTGGCAGGGGGCATTTTTCGATGAGGATGCTGGTAGTGGTTGAAGAGCCTGAAGCATATGAAAAATGGAAATCTGAGCAGGAACCCTGGCTTAGTAAGAACCAGGACTACCTGGCAAAGGTACCGGAGGACCTGCAGGAACTGGCCTTAATTAAAATAGGTATAGATCAATAATTCCAGGATCCCGGAATAAATCGTTTAAAAGAAATTAATAAATAATATGTCCACTAAAAATATTGAATTAGAAGCCGAGTTACATGAGCATGACCATGATCATGAGCATCACCAGAGCTTTATAACGAAATATATCTTCAGTACCGACCATAAGATTATAGCCAAGCAATACCTGTTTACCGGTATTTTCTGGGCCTTTATCGGGGGACTGTTATCAGTTGTTTTCAGATTGCAACTTGGATTTCCGGATATGGACCTGGAATGGTTAAGGCCGTTTTTCGGGAAATGGATTACGATCAACGGAAAGCTTGATCCGGAATTTTACCTGGCACTTGTCACTATGCATGGTACTATAATGGTATTTTTCGTACTGACAGCCGGTTTGAGTGGTACATTCAGTAATTACCTGATACCCCTTCAGATTGGCGCCCGGGATATGGCATCGGGATTCATCAATATGCTTTCCTACTGGTTCTTCTTTGCATCCAGTGTTGTTATGTTTATTTCCTTTTTTATTGAGACAGGACCTGCTTCAGGAGGGTGGGTAGTGTATCCACCATTATCAGCCTTACCTCAGGCCATGTCGGGATCTGGCCTTGGAATGACGATGTGGCTTACCGCGATGGCACTATTCATAGCGTCAACTCTGCTGGGTGGAATAAACTACATAACGACGGTTATTAACCTCAGAACCAAAGGAATGTCATTTTCCAGATTACCTTTAACCATATGGGCCTTCCTGCTAACAGCGATCATTGGATTGTTATCCTTCCCTGTGTTACTTGCAGCAGCCCTCTTACTGATATTAGACAGAAGTTTTGGAACCAGCTTTTATCTGGCAGAAATATTCATAAACGGAGAGGCCCTCCCCAATATGGGAGGCAGCCCGATACTTTACCAGCATTTATTCTGGTTCCTGGGTCATCCTGAAGTATATATTGTGCTTCTTCCGGCCTTAGGGATAACTTCTGAAGTTATAGCCACGAATTCAAGAAAACCAATTTTTGGTTACAGGGCCATGATCGGATCTATGATGGGAATTACCATACTTTCATTTATCGTATGGGCTCATCACATGTTTGTAACAGGAATGAATCCGTTTCTGGGGTCCATATTTATGCTCTTGACATTGATCATTGCGGTTCCCAGTGCAGTAAAAGTATTTAATTACCTGACAACGCTCTGGAAAGGGAATATAGTCTTTACCCCGGCCATGTTGTTTTCTATAGGACTGGTATCATTCTTTATATCAGGAGGATTGACAGGCATATTCCTGGGTAATTCGGCCATTGATATTCAGTTGCATGATACCTATTTTGTGGTCGCCCATTTCCATCTGGTAATGGGAAGTGCTGCTTTCTTTGGGATGATGGCTGGCGTATACCACTGGTTCCCGAAGATGTTCGGTAGGATGATGGATGAAAAACTTGGATATGTCCATTTCTGGCTTACCTTCATTGGTATT
This sequence comes from Cyclobacteriaceae bacterium, assembly GCA_024644875.1. GTDB lineage: Bacteria > Bacteroidota > Bacteroidia > Cytophagales > Cyclobacteriaceae > JAGTVG01. Next base: position 19,025 of record JAHEGY010000028.1, on the reverse strand, counting down.
TATCTGGTGTTTTTCCCCATGCATTATATCGGGATCGCCGGCTTCCCCCGTAGGTATTATTCCTTTACCAACTTTGATACATTCAGTATGTTTACGGATCTGAATGCTTTTGTAAGCGTGGCGGCCATAATCACATTTGGCGCTCAGATCATATTTGCATTCAACTTCCTCTACAGTATCTTCAAGGGAAGAATTGCCCCGGCCAATCCATGGCGATCCAATACCCTTGAATGGACTACGCCACGCAATCCGGGACATGGGAACTGGCCTGGAAAGATCCCGGAGGTTTATCGCTGGCCGTACGATTACAGTAAACCAGGAGCAAAAGAAGATTTCATACCGCAAAATATACCTTATTCCCAGACACCGGAATCTAATCTGCCCTTTGAAAAAGATCTTGTTGAAAAAGAAAAGGCGGAAAAAGAATCATAGATGACCGTTAAGAAAAACCATATCGTTTTATTCAGGAAAACCAGCAGGATCACCCTGATTGCCGTATATGTGTTAATCCTGGTGGGAGGGATCGTACGCAGTACAGGATCGGGAATGGGCTGCCCCGACTGGCCAAAATGTTTTGGTATGTGGATACCTCCAACGGATGAGTCGCAATTGGCGGATACTTATAAAGAGGATTTTGTTGAGTACCGGAGAAATAAAAATATAAAGTTTGCTGCCTATCTTGATGTTATGGGATTTGATAAAAAGGCCGATCAGGTTCGTAATGATCAATCAATATTAACTGAAACTGAATTTAATGTTTCCAAAACCTGGACGGAGTATATTAATCGTCTTATTGGTGCCCTGATCGGGTTATTGATCATTGGTAATTTTATGGCTTCACGGAAATTCCTGAAAGAGGATAAGTCCGTATTTATAGGGTCCCTGATACTGGTAATCATGGTAATATTTCAGGGATGGATCGGTTCTGTGGTGGTATCGACAAATCTTCTTCCTTGGATGGTGACAATCCATATGTTGCTGGCCATGCTGATCGTTGCTATTTTGATATATCTGGTGTTTAAGGTCCGTAGTAAACCGGAACGACCTGTAATTATTCCTGATAAGAAAATGTTAAATTCTCTTATGATCCTCTCAGGTATCTTAATAACCCTTCAGATTCTGCTTGGCACACAAGTCCGGGAAGCTATCGATGAAGTAGCCATTTCCCTGAATTTCGAAAACCGTGACACATGGGTTGGCATGGCGGGTGTTTCATTTATAATACACAGGTCCTTGTCCATATTGCTTGTGCTTTCCCAGATTGGAGTTTTCTATATTTTGTACCGGAACGGGTTATTAAAAACAGGATTGACAAATTATACCGGGATAATACTGGGAATTATTGTACTGGAGGTTCTTTTGGGCATTATTATGTCATATTTTGGCATTCCTCCATTTGCACAACCATTACACCTGTTATTTGCCGTCATTATTTTCGGATTACAGTTTTTGGCAATTTTAATATTAAATGGCAAAGACAATGAGGGAATTTATAAAACACAAATTGCTATATAAATGAGTGAAAGTCATATTACGACCCTAAATGTTGAACATGGTATAGTTGCCAGGCTTGGTGCTTTTATTGAGCTGCTTAAGCTTCGACTTTCATTCCTGGTCGTATTTTCATCGGCCTTTGGCTATATACTTGGGAGTAGTGGTTCTTTTGAATGGATGTCATTGCTGATGTTCTGCCTGGGGGGATTTCTAATATCCGGAAGCGCAGTAACGCTTAATCAGGTAAGTGAGATTGAATATGACCGGAAGATGAAAAGAACAAAATCAAGACCCTTGCCCACTGAAAGAGTATTTGATAAAGAGGCCTTGATATATGCTGTGATACTGGCTGTTGCAGGCACACTGGTTTTATTCTATTTTACCAACATCCTGACTACGGTACTGTCAATAGTATCTCTTGTATTGTATGTATTTGTATATACACCCCTGAAAAGAGTAGGGCCAATTGCTGTGCTCGTAGGAGCCATACCTGGTGCTTTACCACCACTTCTTGGATGGACAGCAGCAACCGGAATGGTCTCGCACGAAGCACTGATCATATTTGGGATCCAGTTTATCTGGCAATTTCCCCATTTCTGGGCCATTGCCTGGATAGCCGATGAAGACTATAAAAAGGCAGGATTTAAATTATTGCCTGGGAATGGTGAGAAAAATATAAATACAGCCTTTCAGATCATGATCTATACTTTGTTCCTTATCCCATTGGGACTCTTGCCAACTGTTTTTGGTCTGACGGGTGTGATATCAGGGGCGATCGCCACGCTCTGCGGTGTGCTTTTCCTTGCCCAGACCTTCAGGCATATGAAGAACTGTAACAGGAATACAGCCTTATCAATTATGTATTCCTCATTTCTATATTTACCCATTGTGCAGATAGCTTATTTGATAGATAAAATATGAACCAGGCAATAGAAAATATCGAAATTATAAGAGACCGCAGAGCCATGGGGATGAATCCGTCGAAGTTTATCGTATGGTTGTTTATCGTCTCCATTGCCATGTTATTCGCAGCCCTTACCAGCGCGTACATTGTAAAACAATCCGGAGGGGAATGGTTGAATTTCAACCTGCCAGGGATGTTCTGGATCACTTCAATCATAATAATCGTAAGTAGCGTTACCATGCAACTTGCCCTGAGCTCAGCACGGGCTGATCGGTTTAACAGGCTGCGAACGTACCTGATTGTAACGGTACTGCTTGGCCTGGCCTTTCTGATCGGACAATATCAATCCTGGAAGCAACTTGTTGAATTGGATGTGTATTTTGTAGGGAATCCAGCCGGGTCTTTTTTATACGTTCTCACAGGTTTACATGCGGCGCATATAATCAGCGGGTTGATATTTCTGTTAATAGTAATCGTATCATCGTTTAAATTGAAAATACATTCCAGGAGTTTAATCAGAATTGAAATATGCACCACATACTGGCATTTTCTGGGTGGGTTGTGGCTGTACCTGTTTATGTTCCTGAAATTGAATCATTAATAAAAAACTAAATATATGGAAGTAACAGCTTCTATCGAAAAAGAGCGCAAAACGAATTTATGGGGAGGTGGAACTTCTCCCTTAAAGGCCAGTTATGGGAAGATCATGATGTGGTTCTTCCTGTTGTCGGATGCCTTTACCTTTTCAGGCCTATTGATTACCTACGGTTTTCTGCGTTACAGTTACCCTGCATTTTCCGGACCTGTTAGTGCTTTTAAACCCTCAGTTGATTATTGGCCTATACCTGAAAAAATATTCGATGCTGTTCCGTTTCTGCACGGCGTTCATCTGCCTTTGCTCTTTGTCGGGATTATGACCTTTATCCTTATTCTGAGTAGTGTTACCATGGTCCTGGCTGTGGAAGCAGGTCAGAGAATGGACAGAAAAGATGTCACCAAATGGATGTTATGGACCATTGTGGGTGGTCTTGCTTTCCTTGGTTGTCAGGCATGGGAATGGTCGCATTTTATAACGGGTACAGAAGAAGGGATGGCACTGTCAAATGGAGTTATAATCCATGGCGCCAATCTACAGGTCAATGAATATGGACCTCCATTATTTGCCAGTTTGTTTTTCTTTATAACCGGATTCCATGGGACACACGTAGCCAGCGGTGTTCTCTTAAATGTTATTATCTTTTATAACGTAGTGGTGGGAACCTATGACAAGCGGGGACATTATGAAATGGTCGAGAAAGTAGGATTATACTGGCACTTTGTAGACCTCGTCTGGGTATTCGTTTTCACATTCTTCTATTTGATCTAAAAAAAGTATAAAAATATGGAACAAGTTGTTGCTGTTGAAGTAAAACCAGTTGATAAGAAGAAAGTAAAAAAACTCTGGAAAATAGCCCTGATACTTGGGGTTGTCACGCTTATAGAATTTGTAATGGCCTTTACGCTACCCAGGGGTTATCTGCTATATGCCGGATTTATTGGTTTAACCATAGTTAAGGCATTCTATATTGTTTCTGAATTTATGCATTTAAAGCATGAAGCAAAAGCGCTTATCTGGTCGATCATGTTGCCTACAATATTTGTGATCTGGCTTATCGTGGCCCTGCTTGCTGAGGGCGGTTCTATATTAAACGCCCTGTACTAAATCTTTAATTCTAAAATGAAGGTTCTTAGTTGAATTGTGAATTCATGAGAATAGGACTCAAGATATTAATTTTAACCGCTATCCTCCTAATTCCTGCCGGAATATATACATTCCTTAAGATTTTCGGGCATAATGAATTTGACCTGCCTGTATATTCGGAAAATGCCGGGAATGGTGATCATGGTTTAAACATCCTCAGTTTCGAAGGACTTTATGATATAAAGGGATCAAAAGTAGACCTGAACAGTTTTGATGAAACGATTATCGTTATGGAGTTTGTGTCTTCAGTTAAAGAACATAAAGAGCAGGATTATCAGATCAGAAGGATCTCTGATATCTTCCGCGAGGAAAAATCGGTCAGGATATTACGTGTATTTGTCGATGGTGATTTTTCAGGATCTAATTCAACGAAGTTTATTGATCAGACTGAAGGAAATATCTCAGTTCTTTTTACAGGTCACAATGAAATGAATAAGATGATGCAATCTATTATGCCCTCTGATGATAGTCCCAGGTCAACGAGTGGATATAATAAAATGCTTCTCCTGGATAATGAACATAGAATCCGCGGATCTTACTTAATAAATGATTTTGAGGAAATTGACAGGCTAATATTGGAAGTCAAAATTCTTTTGAAAAAGGATCAACATGCCTAAAAAAATCCAGAATATTATTCTATTCCTTTCCATAATCATCCCACTCATTGTGGCACTTCTTTTGTTTACCCCTGGTAAACTGGCGGTTGCCGGAAACTGGAATCTATATCTCCCCCACATAAACGGAAGTATTAATACAATTACCTCACTTGTGTTGCTGTTTGGGTTTATTATGATAAAAACGAAGAACAGGGACATGCATAAGAAGGCCATGACCACAGCCTTTTTCCTGGGGATTTTATTTCTTATTTCCTATATCCTGTATCACTCCACTACTTCATCAACAATATTTGGCGATATGAACCGGGATGGAATACTGGATGAGGCTGAGACTGTACTGGTAGGCAGCATCAGGTCAGTCTATTTGCTGATCCTGTTGTCTCATATACTGCTGGCTATAATTGTAGTACCACTTGTCTTGTTTGCTTTTTATTTTGCACTAACAGATAAGTTTGATAAACATAAAAAGATTGTGCGGTTTACTTTACCGATATGGTTATATGTATCTGTGTCGGGAGTTGCAGTGTATTTACTTATCAGACCTTATTATTAGGATCATGATTAGAAAATTAATCTTTAGTATAGCGTTATTTGCAGGTGTGTTCCTGTTCCGGGTAGGTGCTTATGCACAGTGTTCCATGTGCCGGGCTTCAATGGAGAACAGCATCAGCGGTGATAGTGATCAATTCTCGGCTGGCCTGAATTTTGGCATATTGTATTTATTTATTACACCCTATTTATTATTTGGTATTATAGCCTATTTTTGGTACAGAGCAAGTAAGAAAAATGCCCAAAAAATCAAAATTCGCATCCATTCTTCAGGAAAAATGCCCCAGGTGTAGGCAAGGGCAGATGTTTATTTCATCAAAATATGATCTCAGGAATTTTGATAAAATGCATACACAATGCACTCATTGTGGCCTGAATTTTGAGCTGGAGCCCGGCTTTTACACCGGAGCCATGTATGTTAGCTATGCATTTTCTGTGGCCATTTTCGTTATCGTAGGGTTTTCTTTATTTATATTCCTGAACGATCCGGAAATTTATGTATATGTATTAACCATCCTGCTCACATTAGTAGCATTGTTCCCGATACTATTCCGGTATTCAAGAGTAATATACCTGCATTTGTTTGGAGGAGTGAATTATAAACCAGATCAGATAAAGTCTCAAAATAAGATTTGAGGTGTTGCAGATAATTATTTCTAGCTGCCTCCCGGCCTTTTAAATCCTCAAAACTCCGGCAGTATTTCGCAAAATAGATTATATTTTTTACCTTAGATCATCAAGATAAAGGGGGAATTGAAAAGGTTTTTTGAGCAGTACAGCAAGAGATCACTCTGGATTGCCATCACTTGCATAGCAATTGGGCTGGTTCTTCATTGGGTGGATATTTTTAAAGTCAGCAAGGAAAGTTACTTCTCCGGATTGATCAACCAGAAACTGAACAGGATATATGAAGAAGTGATCCGTGAGCAGGATGAATTGTCAAACAGGTTCTCAGAATCAGATGACATTTCTTTTTATGAACTTAACGATCTTGTTACCTATCCAACCTATATTTTTGAGGGATCGAACCTGGTTTACTGGTCTGACAATAAGTTTATACCAAGGGATACCCTGATCAAAACAGTTTCCACAGTCCGGTATGTAGATGCCGGCCGGAAGAAGTTTTTATGTGTACAGAAAAACTTAAGTGAGACCCATCATGTCCTATCCCTCGTGCCTTTATATGTGGATTATAATATTAACAATGATTTCCTGTTAAGCGGTTTCAATCCGGATATTTTCATAAACTCGGAGGTCAGGATATCCGGTGATAGAACCCATGAACCAATAACTTTGTCTGATGGGACTTTTTTGTTTTCCATTGAATTTCTTCCTGGATATTTAAGCGGTCATTACTGGATGTCCTTCCTGGCTTTCAGTTTTATCAGCCTTGGAATGATAAACCTGTTGATCTTCCTGAATTTTGCAGCATTTGCAATTGTAAACAAAAGGGGACTTTTCTGGGGCATCGGATTCTTATTTGTAGCCCTGATATCACTAAGGATATTAATGCTCTACTTTCAATTTCCTATTGATTTTAATTACCTGCCCTTGTTCGACTCAAAGTTTTATGCCTCTTCATTATTAAATCCTTCCCTTGGGGATATGTTCATAAACCTGCTGCTATTGATCAATGTTTCCGTTTTTCTCTGGGTATATGTTCCAAACCGGAAGATTGTCCAGATGCTACAAAAGGAAGGATTAACCAGGAATATCTTAACAATAGTTTCAGTATTACTCCAGTTATTCATTCTGTATTTCATTTATAAAATTATTGAATCCTTAAGTACACATTCTCGTTGGACCCTGGATGTTACAACAGGTTTCAATTTTACCATGTTCAGGTGGTTTAGCTATGTTTTGTTTGTGATGGGAGTAGTAATTGTCCTTTTGGTAACCTATTTCAGCCAGAAGATCATTTTCAGGTATACCAGAAAGGATTTGAGAGCGCTTACAGTTTACATCTTTCTGGGCAGTTTGCCCTTCATTTTATTAGGAGTTTTTTTAGATAATCATGTGATTGTGGTCTGCCTGGTAGGAATAGGTTTCTTGTATATCTCTTACCTTCTTGATATAAAAACCATTTTTGTTGAATTACAATATAAAACCTTCGTGTATATCCTGATCATTTTTATTGTGTCAGGGCTTCTGGGAGCCATAGCCATCAATAAAGTAAGATTAACCAAGGAAAAAATCAACAGGGACAGGTTTGCCGAGCAGTTAATGCAGGAAAACGATCCAATGACTGAATTCTTTCTTCAGGAAGCTTCCGAGAAAATAAGAAATGACGTATTTATTAAACAGAGGCTTTCAAGCCCTTTCGGATCAAAGGAGATTATTGAAGAAAAGATACGCAGGGTACACCTTAATAATTATCTTGATAAGTTTGAGATCAGGATCTTTATGTTCAATAGCAGGGGAGAGCCAATCGCTTCTAGCTCCGGCAATTCATATTTTAATATCCAACAGAACTTTGCCATTGACACGTATGAGACTGAATATGAGAACATATATTTTTATAATTATGAGACCCCTACCGTCAAAAAGATCTATCTTGATTTTATCCCATTAAGTCTATATAATTCTACCATAGGGTATATTATACTTGATTTGCGCTTAAAGAGCATTATTCCCTACAGGGTCTATCCCAGGCTGTTACTGGACGACATCCTTTCACTTAATTATTTTGATGATCAGTATGATTATGCTTTATTCCGTGATGACAGGTTACTGAATACTTCGGGTAACTATAATTATGAAAGCAATTTTAACAGGAAACACCTTAACAGCCAAAAATTATTCAGTGGAGGCTTGAGTGAGGATAATTATCGTCATTTTGGGTTCCGGACCAATAATAATAAAATCTATGTCATTTCATCACCAGAATATCCCTGGAGTTATTTCTTTGCGAATTTTTCCTTTCTTTTCATTATTTTATCTTTCTTGCTGTTGCTTGGATTGGTTGGCTATGTGGTATATTTTAACATTAAGGGCAGGGCCCTGAATTATATCGCCAGGATCCAGTTGTTTCTTAATCTCGCTTTTTTTATTCCATTGTTCGTCATTAGTATAACCACCCTTACCCGGTCCACGAGTGATTATAAGGCTGAAACCAACCGGGGATACCTGGAAGAGGTAGAGACTACCGGGAATAATTTAACAAGTTACCTCGAAAGATTCAATGAAGACCTCATGAACAAAGAGGAATTGGAAAGCAGTATAAATGAACTGGCAGATTTTTCTGAACTGGATATGGACATATTCAATATCCGGCAAAACCAGGGTAGGCTACTTGTAGCAACCCAGCCACTGATATACGATAAGGGAATCCTGGCCAATGTGATTCATCCGGTAGCACTTGCTGAGATCAAGGAAATGGGTGTTAAAAGTCTTGTGTTAGAGGAATCTTTTGGTAAACTGGGTTATAAAATTGCTTATGTTGGCATTAAATCTCCTGATGATGGCAGTCTGATCAGTATACTAAGTATTCCCTTTTTCGGATCTGAAGAAATAATCAACAGGAACCTAACCGGATTGATCGTAAATATTCTGGGGATCTTTACAATTATCTTCATTGGTTTTATAATTCTCTCATTTATCGCTTCAAATTACCTGACCTTTCCGCTCAGGTTTGTAACCGAAAGGTTGAGAAGAACCACACTGACGGGTATCAATGAACCATTGCAATATGATTCAACAGATGAGATCGGCCGGATGGTTTCTGAATATAATAAGATGCTACTTAAACTCGAGGAAAGCAAAAAAGCACTGGCACAAACGGAGAAAGAGGCAGCCTGGCGGGAAATGGCCAAACAGGTAGCCCATGAAATCAAGAATCCACTTACACCCATGAAGTTGACCCTTCAACATCTTAATATGCGCTTGTCGGATCTTCGGGAATCAGAGCGGTCAAAATTTGAAAAATCCATTAATTCTCTTCTTCATAATATTGATACCTTAAGTGATATTGCGACATCCTTCTCAGATTACGCACATATGCCCATACCCGAAGAAGAAAGATTTGATATTGTTAAACTACTTAAGAAATCTATCAACATATACATAAACAATAGGGAAATTGAATTCCACACAGAAATCCCGGATGAGAATATTCATGTGGTTGGAGATCCGAACTGGATTGGCCGTTCTGTCTCAAACCTGATCATCAATGGGATACAGGCTGTGGAGAAAGGGATTAAACCGGTCATACATTTATCCTTAAAGGAAACTTCTCAGAACAGAGTATTGATAACAGTGGAAGATAATGGGAAGGGAATTCCCGAGGAGATCAGGGAAAAAGTCTTTATGCCTAATTTCAGCACGAAGTATAGTGGATCGGGGATTGGCCTGGCCATTACGAAAAGAGCCGTTGAACATGCCGGGGGTAAATTATGGTTTGAAACAAAAATTGGAATTGGAACTTCATTTTATATTGAACTACCTGTGATGTCTTGAAAGTGGTTAGAGGATTAATAGGATTGTTGATCATCATCGTTTCGTTCAAAGCTGTGGCCCAAAAAAGTAATGAGAAACAAAAGTGGGTATCTGGTTTTGATAGGCCTGTTATTCTCGATTCCTTAAGCATTGTTCCCGGATCTATTCAAGTTGTAGATTCAACATTAAAAGCAGATATTCATTACAGTCTTGGCACAGGTAAGGTTAAGATCCAGCCGCAGCAACATCGCGATTCTATATTATTACAATATAAGGTTTATCCGTATGCGATGCACAGCAAGGTGTATCATAAGAGTATGGAAATGTATGATAGCACAGCTATGTTTAAATCTTCCTCTATACCAAGAATTTCAATATTGAATGAGCGAAGAGAGGAATTGTTTGCCACGCCAAATCTAAACAAGTCAGGTGTTATCAGCCGCGGAATAACATTTGGGAACCGGCAGGATATCTTTGTGAATTCCGTATTAAACCTTCAAATGGATGGCAGGTTGAGTGAAAAACTGAATATACGGGCCTCTATTACTGATCAGAATATCCCTTACCAACCGGAAGGTAATACGAAACTGGTTCAGGATTTTGACAATGTGTTTTTCCAGATCTATAATGACAATTTTTCTCTGGCGGGCGGGGATATCGTGTTGCTAAATCCCTCATCTTATTTTCTCAGATATCATAGAAATGTCCAGGGGGCCGAAGTGAGCGGGAAATACGCATTCAATGATCAGGTCCGGTCGGAAAGCAAACTTTCTGTTTCGGTTTCAAAGGGGAAGTTCTCTTCCTATCAATTGGATGTTCTGGATGGCATTATGGGTCCATACAAAATATATGGTCCGGATAATGAGAATTTCATAATTATATTGGCTAATTCAGAAAGGGTATATCTTGATGGCAGACTTCTGGAGCGGGGATTTAATAACGACTATGTAATTGATTATAATACAGCTGAGATCACCTTTACCAGTAGAATTATGATCACCAGGTATTCAAGGGTCCAGGTCGATTTTGAATATACCAATCAGGCGTATAGCAGAACGGTTGTTACAGCCTCTCATAATCAGAGTATTAAGGATTTTGAAGTTTCAGTTAATTATTTTCAGGAAAAGGACAATCCAAATCAACCTATGACCTTCGAGCTGAGCGATTTGGAAAAGGAGATCCTTAGCAGTGTGGACCCGGAGCAGGGAAATGCCACGATTCCCGGTTGGGATTCGATTGGGTTTTCTGAGGAACGGGTATTGTATAAGAAAATAGACACGATGGATGTTTCCGGAAATATGTCTGCCATATTTCAACAATCTGATAATCCGGACAGCGCCTTTTACCAGGTAGCATTTACAGAAGTTGCCATGGGAAAAGGAGATTATGTAAGAAGTTCAAGTGGCCTGAATGGTAAAATATATGAATGGGTTTCGCCAATTGAAGGTATACAGCAGGGGAATTTTATACCCATGCGTGTCGTTCCACTCCCGAAAAAGAAACAGATGATCAGTGTGAATGCAGCCTATAACCTTGGCAGGAATAATAAATTCTTTACAGAGTTGGCTATTTCCGATCATAATGACAATTTATACAATAAATCCTCCGATGGATTGAAGGGAATAGCGATAAAAAGTGGATTCATTACCAGGGAAAAGAAAATTGGTTTTCTGCCAGGATATTTCTTCAATGGTCAGATTGATTATGAATTTAATAATAAAGATTTCAGGGCTATCGACCGGTTCAGGCCGGTCGAGTTTAACCGGAACTGGAGTTATAACCAGGTCCGTGATGAAGGCCTGTCAAATGATAATATATTTAATGTAAAAGCTGGAATAGAAAAAGACAATAAAAATTTCCTGAACCTGGGTGTTTCCCAGAGAAAAAAAACCGGGTATGTCAATGGATGGCAGGCATACAGTGACGGCATGTATGATATTAGCAGATTACAGGTAAGGGCAAATTTTTTTATGCTGAATAATGATAATGGTTTTGACCATTCAAGGTGGATGCGATACCGGATCATGACTTATCTGAAAACCAAATACTTTTACCCGGGATATGAGTATCGTGTGGACAGAAATGTAATTACGAAGTCACAAACTGACTCAGTAATATATTCTGCGGATAATTTCGAGGAACATTTATTCTTTTTAAGGAATAGTGACACCCTGAAAACTATCTTCAACGCCAGTTACAGCATCAGGAAAGACAGATGGCCGGAATTTGGAGAGATGGTCACCAGAAATATTGCACGTACCGGGAATCTGATGGTGGGAACAGGTCGGGGTAAATTGGGAAAGCTTGATGTTAATGTAACTTACCGGGAATTAACTTACCTGGGGAATAATACTACACCGGACATAAAATCCCTGCTGGGCAGATTGGATTGGTCAGCTGATTTCCTGAAAAAGCATATTCGTTCAGAGATCATGTATGCCATAGGAAATGGAAGAGAACTAAAAAGGGAATATGTATTTATACCTGTTCCAATGGGGGAAGGCACACATACCTGGCGGGATGATAATCAGGATGGGAAACAGGATCTGGATGAATTTTATCTGGCCATTAATAATGATGAGCGTAACTATATAAAACTATTTACACCAACAGATGAATATGTTCTTGCATATGACAATAACCTGAATTACAGGCTGGCACTGGAGATGCCAAGAAAATGGAAAAACAGTACCGGCATTAAGAAATTTCTTGGCCGCTTTTCAAATAATCTGAATGTTAGTTTGAAACAGAAAACAGCAGATGACAGGTTTGTTGATAATCTTTTATTTAATCATGGGGGAATTTTTAATGATAAACTGATCTCCTACAGAGATAATATTAGGAATAACCTGTATTTCAACCGGGCAGATCCCAGATATGGCTTCGAATTATTGTTCTTTCGCTTAAGAAATAAACAACTTTTATCCGACGGATTTGAAGCCCGGAATACGTCCAATTTAAAAGCCATAAGCCGGCTAAGTATTAACCGGGATTATAACCTGCGACTGTCAGTCGGGAACTCTACGGTTGACAATAGCTCTGATTTTCTTGAAAACCGCAATTACCTGATCAACAGCAAAACCCTGACAGGTACTTTTGAATGGCAACCCACAAACAGTTTCAGGATTACCACTGATTATACAGTCAGTGATAATGTCAATGATAGAAGCCTGGAGATCATAAAAGAAGCTTCGGTGATAAATGAAGCCCTGGTTAATTTCAAATATGCAAAGGCTGCAAATAAGAATATTGATCTTTCCTTCCGATTCACCCATATAGATTTTACAGGTGAGGAGAATTCAGCTGTGGGTTATGAATTACTGAAAGCCCTCCAGCCTGGGAAAAACATAACCTGGACTCTATCATGGCAGCAGAAATTGTTTAATGGATTGCAAATGAACCTTTTTTATGAAGGGCGCAAATCGGGTGACCTGAATATAATCCATATTGGCCGGATGCAGGTTATGGCTATGTTCTAGACAGGTTAGCTGGATTGTTCCCTGAGTGCCATCATTAATTTATTGGAATATACAAATTCCTGTAATTCCCGAACATCCGCATTCAGGATATCACTATTAGGCCCTTCCCATAACATTTGGCCTTTATGCATAAACATCACATAGTCACCGATTTCCATTACTGAATTCATGTCATGCGTTACGACGATCGTGGTAATATTGAATTCCTCCGTAATTTCCTGAATGAGGTGGTCTATTACAATGGCTGTTTGAGGATCGAGGCCGGAGTTGGGTTCATCACAAAACAAATATTTGGAATTGTTAACAATAGCTCTTGCCAGTCCCACCCTTTTTTTCATCCCTCCACTCAATTCGGAAGGCATTTTTTTGTTGGAATTGGCAAGGCCGAGACGGTTCAATACAAAATTGATCCTGTCCAGTTTTTCGTCTCTGGGCATTTTAGTAAGCATATCCAGAGGGAAACCGACATTCTGTTCCACATTTTTAGAATCAAATAATGCACCTCCCTGAAAGAGCATACCTATCTCACGCCTGATGTCCTGTATTTCCGATCTGCCAGAATTATGGAAATCACGTCCGTCAAAAAATACCGATCCCTCATCTGGAGATAAGAGGCCTACAATGCACTTCAATAAAACCGTTTTCCCTGTCCCGCTAGAGCCTATGATGAGGTTTGCCTGCCCGGGCAGAAACTTTCCATTGATATTGAACAATACCTGGGTGTCATCAAAAAATTTACTTATGTTTTTTACTTCGATCATATTTATAATAGCAATTGGGCCAGGAGATAATCAGCTGAAAGTATGGCGATACAGCTGCTGGTAACGGCTTTTGTACTTGCTTTGCCTACTTCCAGGGCTCCACCGGCCGTAAAATAACCAGTAAAGGCACTAATTGAGGCAATAAGAAAGGCAAAAACTATAGATTTTATTAGTGCAAATGTTACATTGAATTGAATAAAGTCAACCCGGATACCATATACATATTCGCTTGGTGTCATTTCGCCGGTCAGAGTTGCCGCGATATACCCTCCCAATATAGATAAATTCCCTGCAAGGATCACCAGGAGAGGATACATTAAAACGCATGCGAGGATTTTGGGTAATACCAGGAAAGAGGAAGAATTTATGCCCATCACCTCCAATGCATCAATCTGCTCAGAAATACGCATAGTACCCAATTCTCCTGCAATGTTGGATCCAACTTTCCCTGCAAAGACAATAGCAGTGATTGTAGGGGCCAGTTCCAGCAGGGTCATATCTCTCACTATAAGGCTGATCACATATCTCGGGATCAGCGGGGTGACAAAATTATAGGCGGTCTGAACTGCAGTAACCGCACCAATAAAAGTGGATATGATCACCACGATAAAAATAGAATCGATACCTACCTTTATACATTCATCGAGTGTCAGACGGATATAAGTGTTAAAAGATTCTCTTTTAATAAACAGGGAATGTAGAAAAATAAAATATTTTCCGATTATCTTCATAGCGTTGTATATTTACAAAAACTGCAATAAATGCGCTTAAGGGCCGTTTCCGAGTTACAAAGTAAATACAAAAGTGTAGATATTGTAAATAATTGACATAAAAAACACACTAAACTTAATATTGTGAACTTAAAATTTTTAGCACTCGAAGCAAGCTATAAAAATCTTATTAAAAAAGAAAACGGCGGGCCAATCAAAACAATTAAACAATACACCGACTTTAGGACCAATAATAAATTAAAATTGCTACCGGTTGCGTTCGTGGTTTATTCTGAAATATTTGAAGGAAGCGCGAAGCGGTTTTTTTCTTCAACCAAAGAACTATTAATGCTTTCATGTTTTGATACCATTGCACCGGTTGAACTGAAGGAATCAAAGCGCCAATTATCCGAAAAGAAGTTTATATCATTATTGAATAAACCGCCTGAAGTGTCCGATATTTTTAAACACGAAGCACTAATTGAAAAAAGAAAGAAATTCACAAACGCAATAAGCGAAGGCCAAAGGGATCCGGAAGCGTTGCGGGCAATTATTCAGGGCCGACCGCAAACAAACGCGGCGCCTGCTTTTACTGGTCCGGTCCGAATTACCGCATGGATCCCTGAATATTTAGCCGGCACCTATGAAGCCGGAAACGACAAGCGGGAACGGTTGGCGAATTTATACAAAAGGATTGCGCCCGAATCAATTGAAGGAAAACTGAATAAAATTAAGATCCTGAAATTATATGAAAAACAATTCGGTGAAAAGGTCACCTTCGAAAACGTCGGCTTTCAGTTCTGGAAAAAATTTGATGCCTTTATGTCGGCACCGGTTGAAAAGTCCAAAGGAAAAATTGTTAATTATTCAGCGGGAATGCGGAACCACACGAAGACGGTAATTAAAGCCTTTTTCACGTATGCAAAGCGCGAGGGCATACGGATAGCGCCTGACTTTGATTATGGCTTTAAGACCGAAAAAGTTGACCGAAAAGAAGACTTTTATTTGACACTTGAAGAAATAAACGCAATTGCAACAAACAAAGAACTTGAAGCGCCGAAATACAAATTTTACCGCAACGCCAGGAAGATATTATTAATTGGATGTGCCACGGGTTTAAGGATCTCAGATATAAACCGCTTGAAGCACGAAAATATTGATTTAAACAAAGGGCTTATTAAGATCCTAACAAAAAAGACAAAGAAGCGCGTCACTATTCCAATACTTGAAGAAATTTACCCTTTCATACGCGAAGAATTAACGCACCTACCGAAATCAGAAACACGCCAAAGTCTTAATCCAAAATTTAAAGTTATAGCGTCGGTTTGCGGCCTTGATCGATTGGTTAACTACCGCAAAAACGTAAACGGCGAATATCAGCGCGAAGAAAAGCCAATAAATAAAGTAATAAGCACCCATATTTGCCGGGCTTCCTTCATTACAAATGCAATACTGGAGGGAATTGATATTCAATTTGTCAAGGAAATTGCCGGCCACAGTGATAAAAAGACTACCGAAATGTATAACCGGCCACTTGGTGAAATGGTCGCCGAAAGGGCAAAACTAGCAATCACCGAAAATAAATATAAGCGAAAAAAGAACGCTTCATAAATCAATACTTCCTTCAGTAATTAAGGCCCGAAAATTCGGGCTTTTTTGTTTGTGGATAACTCTAATGTACTTCATAAGGCCGCGCTGAAACGTCCAATAATTTTAACGATTATATTATTTAGATTGATTATGAATAAGGCAAATAAATTAAAAAAGATTTTAAATTAAGTTGAAAAGTTCAGATAAATTGAAAGTTTTTAGAAGTATTATAAATTAAAGCCCTCTTTAATAAAAAATTGACAAAGTGAATACTTGTGTGCTCCTTTGTTGTAGAATGTAGCAAATTGTAAGTATATGAAAAATGAGTGCCATTTAAATGGTTTTATTGTTATTTAAAAAAAGAGAAAGAAAACATAAAAAATTTATTTTTTGAAACGCCTCTTTAGTATTGAATGTTATTATGTTTTTAAAATTAAATCAATTCAGAATAAGATTTGATTGATAAAATTATTGGATTTTGGTATTTCCTGTTTTTTTTATTTCAATGAAAATTGCTTTACGGAAGTTCTTTTGTTCAAACAAGTTTCTGGCAGGAGAGTTAAACAATTATGCGAAGAAAAAAAATACAACTGGAAACTGGACAGGAATCAGTTTGGGATTATCCGAGGCCTCCCGGGATTGAGGTATTTACAGGTCATATTCGAATTTTATTCAATAGTGAAATTATTGTAGATGTTAATAGAGCATATCGTGTGTTAGAAACCAGCCATCCCCCAACATATTATCTTCCTGTAAATCAATTTAAAAAGGGAATATTTTATCCAAATCCGCACACATCGTTTTGTGAATTTAAAGGAAGGGCTGGATATTATAACATTATTGTGAGTGATAAAAAAGCTTTACGGGCTGCCTGGCATTATCCAGATCCGAATCTAAACTTCCGTGCAATAAAAGATCATGTATCAATTTATGCACATCTTATGGATGCTTGTTATATCAATGACGAATTAGTTAAAGCCCAGGAAGGTAATTTTTATGGGGGTTGGATCACATCTAATGTTGTTGGCCCCTTTAAAGGAGGTGATGGTACAATTGGCTGGTAGATGTTAACTTTTATCCAGAAATTACATCAATAATTCTTCATAAAACGCCCCTCTGAAGCATTTCTGAAATTTATAAAAGTAATATGTGAGCCAGTAAATTTTGTGATGTCTAATTAGTATATCCCCCAATAAATAACTATTATTAAGAAAGAGTGATAGGATTTACGATTAAATAAACAGTAGAGTAAAATGAAGAAATTTCTCTGTATTATTTTAATATTTATTTCGGATCACGCTATAGCCCAATATAATGTAACAATTCGTTCGGCGCGTCCAGGACAGGCTTTCGGCCCATTTACTACTGGTAAAAAAATCTTTCAGATCCAAACCGGCGTAAATTTTAATCAGTTCAAAGTTTCAGACATGACTACTGACGGGACCGGTTTTAACTACTTAATGTCTTTGAGATATGGAATTACTGAAACCATTGAAGTACGTTCCGCTTTTAAAATTAATTATGATAAGAGTACAACCCAGGGGGAGGAAATAAAAGCAAGTGGACTTAGTGCAATGGTAGTGGGTATCAGGTTCAATATTCTTGATAATGCCGGCACATATAAACCTTCGCTGGGATTCCAGGCTAATATAAACCTTAATGTTTTAAGTGATGATTTTAATCCGGGTTATCCTCTGCCTGCCATGCTTTTGTTACATAATCAGAAACTTGCTGATTGGTTGATAATGACAACAAACTGGGGGATTTTTTGGAGTGGTGATGAAGTAGCCGCAAAAGGACTTTATACTATTAATTTATCATTTCCGATTTCTAAAAGGGTTGGAGGATTTATAGAAAACTATGGATTTCTATCGAACAGAAATATAGATACATTTTTTGATACTGGTGTAGATTATCTTATCACTAACGATTTGCTGGTTGACTTGTCTATTGGTTATAGTAAAAACAATGGTATAGATGAATATTTTATAGATTTTGGGGTATCCTGGAGAACAGGTCTCTAAAAGATCCTATCCAATTTCAGGTGATTTTGAAATCGTTCTGTCGCGGGAATACAAATTCAGTATGCTGGTTACTCGCAGGAAAAGTTCAAAAGATATTTTCGACTAACTCGGTCTGTCTTACGGCTCTTTGTGAATCGTTTAGGAGAGGATTATCCACACTAGCATGCTTGTACCAAAAACTGGAAAAATGGTATACGGGTCTTCAATGTTAATTGATAAATGTAATATACTTTAGGGATATATATGCACAAAATTAGTAATAGTCTATCCTCCTGTTAAGCTTAACATATCAAACATTTTGTTATTGAATCATTTGAATGGGTTACCAATCACCAAGATTATCATTAGCAGTATAATTAGTTAAGCAATTAATAATGATTTCTGTTATGAAAAAGATGACTCCACAACAAGTTCGAGAAGCGATGATCGAGATTATTATTGGAAGAAGACCTTCCATGCTGAGTGCCAAGTACCCTGAACATTATTTTAGAATTCGAAAAGAAATTGTGGATATCCACAGTATTGGAGGTCGGGTTAAAATCCCTGTAATACAATAAAGATCTATTTCAGTTGAAAATCTGGATTATTTGAAGGTTGCCTGGCATCAACTTCCGATCTCCATTTTCTAAGTTGAGTATGTAGCGATTTAGCAATATCAGGTTCGGAAACAATCAAATTTTCTGTTTCCCCAATATCAGCATCTATGTTATAAAGTTCAAGGC
>JAHEGY010000205.1 GCA_024644875.1 Cyclobacteriaceae bacterium | reverse complement strand
TCCTTATTATTTTCACAGGCTTTAAAGGCAGATATAGGCAATACTGCCATTGCCAAATGGAAAGACAATAAAAAAGGGGCCTATACCTTGCGGTTCGATGACAGTATGATGTCTCACAGGGACCATACGGTACCTAATCTGTTTAGCAGGGGACTTACAGGTTCTTTTTTCATAAATCCTGCAACCAACAGGTATGGATATGGTATCGAGGTATGGGAAAGCCAGGCAAGCCGGATCGGGATAGAGTTGTGCCCGCATACTATGAACCACATCGGTGCCGGGGACTTCATGGAAGCAGACTATGAAATTGGAGAATCATTCGAAACTGTATGGAAGCTTAACCCGCCAGATAAAAGTAAATTATACCCTTTCAGCAGGGGAGGAGGTACAGAATGGCCGGATGGTTACCGGAAGGCTATTCAAAGCAAGTACCCGATAGCAGATTACTCCCCGGAATCGGTAAGATACAACGGTAGCGATGATAAGAAAGAATTGATTGATTTTGCGAAAAAGGCTATGCAGGATGATGCATGGCATACTGTACTTACACATGGCACAGGGCCCAACCTGGAATGGCTGGGTTTTGATGTATCGAACTTCGAGGCTCTACTGGATTATCTGGCATCTGTGAAGGGTAAGATGTGGATAGGAAATGCCGGAGATATATATAAATATGTTATAGAGAGAAAAACCGCAAAGGTAGACGTATTGAAATCCGATGAAAGATCGATCCTGTTAAATTTAACATCGGAAGTTGAACCGGAACTGTATGACTTCCCGCTGACACTGGTCACGGAAGTGCCGGAAAATTGGGGACATTGTAAAGTGATGCAGGGAGATAGGATTGAAATTTATCCTATTGCTTCTAATAAGGTAATGTATAATGCTATCCCTAATGGAGGGGAAATTCAATTATTACCATCCATAATGGATACTAATCCACCGGATCAGGTTTTGGTCAATGATGGTACAGGGCAGGATATCGACTCATCACCACATACCAATATGATTGCAGCCAACTGGGGATCTGCAACAGATGATGAGTCCGGAATATCCCGGTATTGGTATAAAATTGGAACAACACCAGGAGGAATTGAGATCCTGGACTGGATCGACAATGGAAGGTCGAGATCTTTTTCTACTTCAAGAACCAATCTGGCCCTGGTAAGAGGGGAGAAGTATTATGTAACTGTTAAAGCGATAAATGGTGTTGGGCTTTTTTCTGAAAGTACTTCGGATGGCTTTACAGTAAATACTATTCCTGATTATATTTCGTTTAGTGAAAATTTCGATAGTGGTTATTTGTCCCAATGGACAAAAAGTCAAACCAGGAACGGTTCGGATAAAAATATAATTTATCTGACTGAAAATGCTGCCATGAATGGTGATCTGGGTATGCAATGTCATTTACAGGACCTTCAAAATGGTACACCTTTCTTGTTAAAAGATAATATTTCCAGGGAAGACGAAGTGTTTACGACCTTCTATCTGAAATTAAGCCCCGATTTTCACTTTACACCGGAAAGCGGTAACCTTCAAATACTCGAACTCCTGGATGACGGTGGAAACTTCGTCGCCCAGGTATCTCTGGGATATAAATCTGAGATTGGATTTCATATTTATGCCTCTGCATTGGATAATACCGGATATCACGCCTCCATACCCGGTTCGAGAGGTGATTACCCATTGAGTTATATTCCTGTTGAAAAAGAGGAGTGGATCAGGATCGACCTGAGGAACAAAGCTGATAAAAAGAAGGGTGGAACAGAATTATGGATTAATGGGGAACGAAAAGGGTGTATTACCAACCGGCCTACTGAGGGCCTGGCTGTCAGAAGTTTACGTATTGGTATCCTGAACCTGTATGAAAGTTCTGGAAGCGGGGATCTGTTTATCGACGATATTACAGTTTCAGACAGCCTATTGAAATAAATTATAATTTATCTAGGGCCGGATAAGTAGACAAAATCATTCAATATGAAATTAGTTTGATAAAAACCTCACAGGTCCGATCAAGCCCTGGCTACTGTATTTCTGCCACCTGACCCATCTTTTGGCCACCGGATTGTCCTCCAATGATTTCAGGTAATTTCCTAAAACCGTCGTAACCTTTATCAGAAGCTCATTTTTACCTGCCTCCAGGTTTTGACCCAGAGTATAGGAATGATCTCCATACCAGCGGATACCCAGAGATTTGCCATTTAGTTTAAGCTCCGAAACGCCCACTACTTCTCCCAGATCAATTGTCGAATAATTACCCGGGTCATCAATATCCAGGATTCTCGCATAATGCGCCACACCTGCAAAGGTCTTCAGCCTGGGATCTTCCAGGAAATCTAGCAACTCAGGCAATTCTAAACTATTGATGCTGCCATTGACATGTTCCAGGTTAAGAGTCCAGGGCCCCTCTAAAGTCATAGGGAGGCTGGAATCATCTCCTTCCTGTGATTGAAAAGGTAGTTGTGCTTCGGATATTGATAAATTTTCTTTTTTTGGATTTTCAAATACGATCAGCTTCGATTCTGCTGGTCCAAAGTGCAGGTTCAAACGCGTATCGTTTATATTATATTGTAGAGATGATCTCTCACCGGTCTCGGGATCCCAGAGACTCGGAAGTTTACCTTTGATATCGAATTTAACATGTATCTCCCTGGATGTATTTGCATCTGAATTGGATATAAAAAAAATATCCAGATCCTTATTTTTAAAATAATTCTGGTTAATGAACCGATCTGGATTGGAAATCTCCATATATGGTTTCAGATTGAATCTTTCCCGGATATTTTCAAACCAGACGATCAATTCAATGTCGGGGCGCGGGAAAACTCCAACCCGCTCTGGATACTGTGATAACATGTTGTCAATAATATCATTTACCTGGGCATCCTTTTTAGCACTGTCCTTAAATTCTGGTGAACGGTAAGGTGTCATTTCAATGAAAATGATCTTACCACCGGCTTCAGCAAACTTATCCAATGCCATGGCCGTTTCAGGTAGGATGGTCTCCACTTCAAGCAGGATCAGGGTAGAATATTTCCTCGATTTATAACCCATATGTCCATCTGAATTCGTAGATTCCTGGATTATCTTTTCACTAACATAGTCGCATCCAAATCCATGTTGTTGAACGGCTTCCCAGACATTATGCTGGTAAGGAGGATATTTAACCACAGGAAACGGATCTCGCTGTGGACCGAATTTCATCCACATATCGGCAAGGGGATGAAGAATGGCTATATCAGCCACCGGATCAGCATTCATAAAAACTTCTGATAACCTTGCCTTATAATCCGTCCATAGCTTCAGATAAGACCACCATGGATTTCGTTCATTGAAAAAAGTACCGTACTGTACCCATCCGGGAAATGGCGCATCGGGCGGACTGTAATTAAATCCATGGAGTATGGAATGGGTTACCCCGGATAGATTGCTCTGGTCTCCTGTTACCTTGATGGTTTCCAGGGTAGCGTTGAAAACCATCGTGGTATTCGTGATTTCCTCACAGCTCACCAGATTATTTCCACTCAACCGGGCACCGGATGCTACGAATTTATTGATCTCTGAATATGCCCTTCCGCGCCAGCCGGTATCAGAGAACTCATTGCCAACTGTATCCCGCAGCCAGGTCTCACATTCCGGAATGTCAATATCCATACTGGCCTCCAGAGGATGATATCCCCGGCCATAGGCCTGAATCCTCGACTTCACCCCATTCTGATGGCACCAGGTATTGAAAGTATCTATAAACCTTTCCCTGAACAGTTCCATCCGGGTGATATAAAAATCATATCGCACCCGTTGTAAATCCAACTCAACCTGTGATGAGAATTTGCATCCATATTCTTCATCCAGAGGATTTCCCATATGACCGATCTTATATAAAACGAAGGGTAAATAGGGAGTTAAAGCATAATCCCGCCTTCTTTCAAATTCCTCAGGCAGGTCGTTATACCAGTTGGCCCCTTCCATCTCCAGGCTGTCGCAGAACATGCCCCTGAAATGATCACCCATGCTGCTCATTATCCCTGATAATCCCTCAGACATCCTGTTGAGGTATTTATCAACCGCTGTTTTATTATAATGGTTGAGAACAGGCCCGGCGGCACCCGGAGCACCATTGATTACTGCCTGGAAGCCGGTTAGTTTGACCAGATAGTACAGGACATACTTACCTTCCGGTACCTCAAAGCTGATTTTCCCATCCTTAACCTGATCCATTAGTTCTAATCCGGGATCAAAATCCTTCATTTCATATCTTACCAACCGTATTCCTTCAATTTCTCTATATACCTTATCGTTTTTTGAATGGATGCCAGGATCTACTTTTTCCAGGAGTTCATTCAGTTGAAAGGTATGTTGACCCGGCCCCTCCAGGTCGATCGTCTCGAATGTCAACAATTGTGTCTGTTCATCCTTCTCGAGAAACTCGCCGCCAAAAGGCCAGCCGGATCCTACAATAATATCGCAAATGATCCCGCGTTCTTGGGCCCCATCCAGTGTGACCTTGAGCATCTGAAGCCATTCCGGGCTTAACCATTCCAGAGATTCATAGCCAACAGGATCACATCCATCAGGAAAGCGTATCGGATTGATCTCAACGCCCCCGATGCCGGCTTCCAATAAAAGGTCCAGTTCTCTTAGGATCTCATCTTGAGTTATTTTATCACCGTTCCACCACCATCTGACAAAAGGTCTGGCCGACATGGGAGGATTTTGAAATTGCTCAAAAAGAGTATTTCCCTGTTCAGCATATTTTTGATTTCGGGAACAACCGCTGATCAGAAAAGGGGAGGAGATCGAAGTGACTGCACCGATCTCTAGAAATTTTCGTCGGGATATTTTCATCAAAAAATGTGTTAAGCCACTATAAATGTAGAAAAATAATCGCTTACC
>JAHEGY010000204.1 GCA_024644875.1 Cyclobacteriaceae bacterium | reverse complement strand
TCTGTCTGGGAAATGCAGGATATCCCAATAAGCACATCGAATATGAAAAACTACATGATAAGGCGGAAGTATTATCAATCGGGGAACCTGCAGAAACAAATGCCCTTGAATTTAACGATGGTAAAATGATACTTTCCGAATTATCTACATTCAGAAAGATTAATTGGGAATATGTCAGGGATCTAATTGGACTTGATTCTATTACTCAAAATCTAAGTAATAGTTCCATACTGGCGCTTGTAGGATGGTGTAATCCAGACCATGCCACCGATGTTTGGAAAGGAATTCTGAATGAAGTAATGCCAAATTATTCCGGAAAAGATCTGATATTTTTCGACCTTGCAGATCCTACAAAAAAGAAAAAAGAAGACCTTCTAGAAGTTCTTGATGTCATAAATTCCTATACTAAGTACGGAAAGGTTGTATTAGGGATTAATGAAAATGAGACTAATAAATTATTTGAAATATTGTCGGCGGAATACCCTGAAAATCTACCTGAGGAGGATGATCTTAATGCAAAGGGAAGGTTTATCTTTTCAGTATTGAATATTGAAGGATTACTGATTCATCCTACGGAACGTAGTATCATGATCACAAGCAATGAAACTATAGATCTAGAAGGATTCATTATTGAAGAACCTAAAATATCAACCGGGGGTGGGGATAATCTCAATGCGGGATTTTGTCTCGGTTATATATTGGGCTTTTCTATGGAAGAAAGTATGATTCTGGGAATGGCCACATCCGGTGCCTATGTAAAAAATGGAAAAAGTCCGGATATTCCCGAACTTATCGCGTATTTAAAAACCTGGAACTAAAAAAACAATTCCTAATAGATCATATTTTTATCTGGAACCATTGATTTGATTCCTGGGAATTAATCTTAAAGTATCACAAGAATACTTTGGATTATAATGTAATTATTAAAATATATAATCTAAAATAGATATATTGCGCTAGATGTAAATCCAAATCTTAGACAATAGTTGATTTTTTTAATTTATTAAAACCGGTATGAAAATAAAATTCCTACGGTACCTATATATTTTTACACTTTTACTGATCGTCATAATTCCAAAGCAGGCAAATTCTCAGGTGCTTCTCTCACTCCTCTTTGGCGATAAGCTAAATTCAGGAGGGATTGAATTTGGCCTGGATGGAGGAATAAATCTATCCAACATGTCAAATACTGAGGGTAACTTAGCACCGAACTGGAACCTTGGCTTCTTTTTTTATATCGATCTTACGGAAAAATCCTTTCTTCATACGGGCGTCCTGGTAAAATCCCAATGGGGCACAAATAATCTGCAGCCATACCCTACCGGAGATTCTGACGTGGACAGTTTGATGCTC
The DNA here is from genome assembly GCA_024644875.1 of Cyclobacteriaceae bacterium. GTDB lineage: Bacteria > Bacteroidota > Bacteroidia > Cytophagales > Cyclobacteriaceae > JAGTVG01. Next base: position 3,580 of record JAHEGY010000204.1, on the reverse strand, counting down.
TATGAAGGTACAATGGATAGAAATTTAAGCTATTTTAATGTTCCGATATCATATTGTTACTATGTCTACAAAGGCTTTTTTCTGGAAGGTGGATTTATGCTCGGATTACGATCTAAGGCTACGGATGAGATGAAGGCAACATCTACGGTAGGTGATGATGTAGTTGTTAAGGTTGATATCCGTAATCAAATGACCAGGTTAGATGCCGGTCTGCTTGGTGGTGCAGGCTATAAATTTCAAAAAGGACTGGGCGTATCTGTGGGTGTCAGGTATTATTATGGCCTCGTGGAAGTTCATACCGATAATTGGGGGAATAAACACAACAATTCAAACTTGTTTTTCTTTTTTACCGCTCCTATCGGAAAAGGGAAAGCACAAAGAAAACAAGAAGAAAAAGAACGGCAATTAAGAGAACAGGAAATGCAGGGAGATTTATAGGTATGAGTAATCATTAAAAGTGATCCGGCGGTTAAGTATAAGAAGTCAGTAAATGGGAACCAACCCATAAGTGAAGGAAATCAGAAATAGTGTACCAATCAATAAGTATAAGTGAAAGACAAACGCGTAGATATCAATAGTCAAAAGTACATTCCCATAAGTTCTTCAACCATAAAATATTTTGAATAACATTAATTATGAGACCAATGAAAGAATATCTCTATTTTTTTACCATTATAATCATCCATTTCTCCTGCTCTTCGCCAGATAATTCCGCTCAGGAAGAATTATCTGATAAACCAAATATTCTATGGATCACCTGTGAAGATATAACGACCATGATCGGCTGTTATGATGATCCGATTGCCATCACTCCAAATATTGATCAGCTTGCTGAAAAAGGGATTTTATACAAAAATGCCTATTCCACTGCCCCGGTTTGTGCTCCTGCCAGATCCTGCCTGGTAACCGGTGTATATGCCACCTCTCTGGGTACACAAAACCTCCGGTCTGATTTTAAAATTCCATCTTTTATAAGAACACTTCCCCATATCTTGAGAGATAACGGATATTATTGCTCAAATAATTACAAGGAGGATTATAATTTCTTTGATTCTACCATCTGGGATGAGTCAAGCCATGAAGCCCATTGGCGGAAACGCCCGGATAATAAACCTTTCTTCAGCGTTTTTAATATTGAAACGACACATCAATCTCAAATCTTTGGCGATGATGAAGCTTTTTTCAATAAATATGGCCATCTACTTAGTGATGATGAAAGGACAAAACCTCAAGAAATCATACTTCCACCCTATTTATTTGATTCTCCAATGGTTCGCAAACTCTGGGCAAGATATTATGATCTGGTCAGGATCATGGACCGTCAGGTCGGGGATATCTTAATTCAATTAGAGGAAGATGGATTGAAAGACAATACGATCATCTTTTTTTATTCGGATCACGGTACAGGCATGCCAAGAGCAAAAAGAGCTTTATACAACTCAGGCATACAGGTTCCTTTTATAGTGCATCTGCCGGATAAATACCAATACTTATCTGAACATTTTCCGGGTTCCGCAACTGAAGATATTGTAAGTTTTGTGGATTTTCCACCTACCCTGTTAAATATTCTTGGGATAGAAATTCCTGATTATATGCAGGGGAAGGCCTTCCTGGGAGAAAACACCGGGAATAGTGAATTTGTATTTGCCACATCAGACCGTGTTGATGAAGCTTTTGAGATCAGCCGGGCTGTTAAAAGTAAAAAATACAGTTATATCAGAAATTTTCTTCCGCATTTACCCCTGATTCAACCCAATTTCTATACTGACCAGTCAGAGATCATGCAGGAATTACTCAGGCTTAGAGAAATCACTTCAATGACTCCCGAACAAAAGAGTATGTGGCTAGATAAGAGATCGCCGGAAGAGCTTTACGACCTGGAATTGGATCCTTTTGAAACAAATAATCTTGCTGGTAATCCTGAATACAAGGAAATTCTTGTTCAAATGCGTAATGAGCTAAGGAAATGGTTAATGGAAACCAATGATACAGGACTTATCCCTGAAGGATACCTACTCGAACACTGTGATCCTCAAACTGCCTATGACCTTGCTCAGAACAACGAATTTTTTCCAGTTTCCAATATATTAAATAATAATGATGTATTACTTGAAGAAAATATTAATAATAGTGTGTTAATCAATAATTTAAAACATAATAAATTATTAATTCGGTATTGGGCGGCCACCACATTCCAATATATCGATAATCCTTCTGACGGGATCATCAATGCATTATATGAAACGTTAAAAGATCCTTCTTTATATGTCAGGCTTGCTGCTGCAGAAACACTTTGCTCATATGGCCAATGTAATCCTGAATCACAGGAAACGATTTTGGCAGGTTTCAGATCGGATGATTTAATGATCAAGCTTATGGCAGCCAGGATATTTGAATTAAATAAGGATAATGCCACAGAGATACACAAAGAAGTTGCGAAGATCCATGAGGAGCTATGTAAAGAGGCAGAAGGAAAATGGAAGGGCTATGACTTGTATGCCTGCTGGGCATTAAATGAAGCTTTTAAATAATACTGCATGCGATATTTTTTAATGATACTGATCGCACTGTTCATTCTTTCATGCGAACCAGAAGATCATAAATTGAGCCTGAAAGATTATAACCGGGCTGTTGAATTTCTGCCGGGAAACATTCAGAAGAAGATATATAATCTGGACGTCAGGCCAAATTGGTTTGAGGATAGCATCTCTTTCTGGTATAAAACCAATACTGCATCAGGTACAACTTTTTATCTCGTCCATCTTGACAGCATGAAAAAGGCCCGGGCCTTTGATCATAAAAGACTAGCTGATTCCTTGAAGGTCTTTTTTGATGAGAAGATTGACGCCAAAGACCTGGAAATCACGCAAATAAAATATGCTTCACATGATTCAATTGAATTTACATTCAGAGAAAGGACTTTTACACTTTATAGAAACACTTACAAACTCAAAGAGATTGAAGATAAACAAGAGAATGATTTAGATAAATCAGAGATCCCTTCACCGGACGGAAGCTGGCTTGCATATATCAAAGAACATAATCTGTATATTAAATCTGCCAAATCAGGTAACGTAATTCAACTAAGCTATGATGGGAATAAATATTATGATTATGCGAACTATTATGGCTGGGCTGACGTGATCCGGGGTGAGAACGGGACCAGGAAAGACAACTTCCGGGTGGATTGGAGTCCTGATTCTAAAAAGATATATGCTACCATTACTGATCTTAGGACAGCTAGGAAAATGTACCTGCTCGACTGGTCCATCGATAGCCTTTATCGCCCAGATCTTCTCTATTATTATCGTGCATCCCCGGGGGATACCAACCTGGTATATCAGGTGCCGGTAATTTTCGATATTAAATCCGGACGAATGATTCAAATCGATATGGAGCCTAAAGCACATTTCAACCTGCCGGACCTAAGATGGTCGGAAAATGGAGCGTTCCTGTATGGAAGAAACTGGCACCGGGGTTATAAAAAACTTGATTTTATAGAAATAGATCCATCAAATGGCAATATCAGGGTGGTAGGAACCGATAGCAGAAAAACGAATATTGAGATCATGTATTCAAT
>JAHEGY010000027.1 GCA_024644875.1 Cyclobacteriaceae bacterium | reverse complement strand
TTAAAATATCCGATTAGTTATTAAAAAAATTAGCGGAGAGGATGGGATTCGAACCCATGGTACCCTTGTGGGGCACACTCACTTTCCAGGCGAGCACCTTCGACCACTCGGTCACCTCTCCTTAAAAACACTAATAGTGGCACAAATAAATTAATAAATTATGCCTTATGCAAATTTTAAATTGGATTTTTAAACCTATATACCGATATCCATTTCTCCTCTTAAAGAGGTCGAGAGAAGGTTATTTATACGCTGAAAATTAGTTTCATAACCAAGTATATACATTAATTTTGTGATTGCAGCTTCTGTGGTAATGTTCCATCCACTGATAACTCCAATGTTCTGCAATAGTGAACTGGTTGCATATCTGCCATGAATAACTTTGCCTCCCATACACTGGGAAACGTTATAAATGATTATTCCCCGCTGAATTGCTTCCTTTAATATCTCAATAAACCACGCTTTGGTGGGTGCGTTCCCTGAACCGTAGGTCTCCATAACTACCCCTTTAAGCCCTTTGATATTTAAAACACTCTCAATTACATCCCGCGTGATCGACGGAAATAATTTTAATATGATAACATGAGGATTAAAACGGTCATGAAAAACTAAAGCCCCGTCCTTATTATAGGGCATTATGGCAGGCTTATTGAACTCTATTGTAATTCCTATTTTAGCGAGTAGCGGATAATTCTCTGACTCAAAGGCTCCAAATTGCGAACTCCTGACCTTTGAGGTGCGATTTCCTCTTAATAATTGATAATCAAAATATATGCAAATTTCAGGGACCAATGGTCTGTTACCGATCATTCTTGAGGCTATTTCTATTGCTGTAATAAGGTTCGGCCTTGCGTCTGATCTTATGGCGCTTATAGGTAGTTGTGCCCCGGTGAAAACAACGGGTTTGTTCAGATTCTCTAACATAAAACTCAGAGCTGAAGCTGAATAGGCCATTGTATCAGTTCCCTGTAAGACCACAAATCCTTCATAATGCTGGTAATTTTCATAAATGATCTGTCCAAGTTCTATCCAGTTCTCATAATTCATATTTGATGAATCCATAGGGGTCGGGAACGAAATGACGGTGATGCCGACATTTAATGCAGTAAGTGAGGGAAGCTGTTGCATGATCTGGTTGAATTTCAAAGCAACCAGCGCGCCTGCCGAATCCCTTACCATTCCAATTGTTCCCCCGGAATATATGATCAGCACTGATGCTTTGGGCCTTACAGCACCTGTTTTGATATGTATTATCCTGTATTTTGGATTATCCGGTTTTGAAGACTTTTTTGGCATTTTCTGTTGTTATATCAGCAATCGTTGAAATATCAGTATCATATATCTCTGCTAACTTTTGAGCAATCAAGTTAATGTAAGCAGGTTCATTTCTCTTTCCGCGATGAGGATGTGGAGTTAAATAAGGGCTATCCGTTTCTAAGACAATTTTTTCAAGTGGTACATTTTCGATGATCGATCCCAATCCTGAATTCTTAAAGGTAAGTACACCTCCTATCCCTAAATAAAATCCCAGATCGATTATTTGCCTGGCCTGATCAAGACTCCCCGTGAAACAATGGAATATTCCTGATAAGTCCCCGGAATGGGTTTCCTCTATTACCTGTATGGACAAATCAAGAGAATCTCTTGAATGTAAAATTAAGGGCAATTTATATGTTCCAGCCCAATTCACTTGTATTTTTAGAGATTCGATCTGCTGGGAACGATACGATTGATCCCAATAAAGATCCGTTCCAGTCTCTCCAATACCCGAAAAAGATCGTTTTTCCAGCCATTCTTCCATGCTTTTCAGTTCCTGCTCAAAATCTGCATTTACAGAGCATGGGTGCAAGCCTATCATAGCGTAACAGAGACCCGGATATTCTGCTTCTAGGTTTAATACTTGGTCTAGGGTAGATTTGTCAATATTTGGCAGAAAAATTTTTGAGACCGAAGAATTAATAGCTCCGGCAATAACTTCTTTCCTGTCATTATTGAATTCTTTCAGGTATATGTGCGCATGCGTATCAATCAATTCCATATCAAAAAACTTGTCATTTTTGCATATACATGTCTTCTATATTGCAAAATTCGTAATTTTTATTTTTAAAATATAGTATATATTGCGAAATTATTAATTTTAATTTTTTAAAAGTCTTATTATTGTCGTGGAATATTATGATCGAGCCATTACGAGTATGTTTTGAACTTTTGTAAAGGCTTTTTTCTGCAGTTATATCTGGAGAAAAATCATAGGACAGAACATCCCACATAATGATTTTATATTCATACCTGATTCTTTTGATGATCTTTCTTCGGATCTTTCCGTAAGGTGGCCGGAACAATTTTATTTGATCTTCCCCGGTATATTGCCTGATCATATCATCACACAACCGAATATTCCTCAGGTAATCCTCATCCCTTACTGCCCATCCGTTTAAATGATTAAATGTATGATTACCAATCCCATGTTTTTCTTGCACAATCCTTTTAAAGATGTCAGGATTTTTTTTTATATTTTCTCCCACACAAAAAAATGTCGCTTTTACATCCAACTCCGAAAGTACCTCAAGAATATAATCTGTTACACCCGGAACGGGTCCATCATCAAAAGTCAGGTATATTTTTTTCTTTTCCCTATCCCCATGCCATAAAGCCTGAGGGTAAAGCAGTTCTAAAAATCCCGGGGTTTTAAAAAAATACACCTATATTAATTCACTTTACAGGATAACAATGTAATATCATCGCTTAAGACACTTGATGCATTATAATTGTTTACTTCATTAACGATTTTCTGATGAAGGGTCCTGAGATCCAGATCCAGATTAGGCCCGACAATTTCGATCACTCTTTCCACGCCAAACGGTTCATCATCTGCATCGAATGTCTCAATTAAACCATCTGTAAAGGCCAGGAAGAAAAAACTTGAAAGATCTTCAATTTTCCCTATTTTAAGAAATGGCAAAGGATGAAATATTCCCAATACTGTAGTGCCGAGTTCAAGTTGGGTGAGACCAGTTTGTTTGCTATGAAATAATGGTGGATTATGACCGGCATTAACATATTTAAAATATTTCAGATCTCTATTATATATTGCAGCAAAGAAAGTAATGAAACTTTCACCATTACTGTTTTGCAATACCTGATAATTTAATTCCCTCACGATCTTCTCCAGTTTGGTAGTTTGCCTGATCAGAGTTCGAAGTGAAGCTTGAAAATTGGCCATCATTAAAGCTGCAGGTATACCTTTCCCGGATACGTCAGCTATACAGATCAGGAATTGGTTCTCATCAATGGGAATAAAATCAAAATAATCTCCCCCGACAGCCTGATGGGGCTCGTAACTTGAAAATATCTTAAATTTTTCTGTATAAGGTAAATTTTTAGGGAATAATAATTGCTGGACCTTTCTGGCAATCTCCATTTCCTTTTGAAATGCTTTTTGTTCCAGTTCCTTTCTTGCCAGCTTTTTATTCTCAATGGCAACAATTATAATATTGGATAAGGTCTGTATAAAGTTTAGGTTGATCTGACCGGCAACATAACCTTCACTGTTAAATCCTCCCAGAAACACAACGGCCAGCAGCTCATTTTTATGACTAACAGGAATTACACGTTCAAATTCATCGAATGGTTCTGATTCCTTTGAAACATCCAGTTTGGAAATATCATGGATATTCAGGCGTTCTTCCTTAAATGGCACATTACTGAAGTCCTGTTCAGTGCCAAAATTTACCTTACATTCCCAATTATCATCCTTAACATAAAGGGCAAGTTTCTTGATTTTCAGGTTTGCCCTTAAAGTGAAATTAAATATTTTGTATAATGACTCCTCGGGAAGATTATTATTGATAGCCTGAGTAATCTCCAGCAAGGAATTTAACTCAAGATCTTTCAATTCAAAATTCTTCCTGATGGTTTCAATATTCATATCACAGTTTTCTTATACTTGTTATGGGATCAAATGCATCTCTAAGACCATTCCCAAGTAAATTGAAGGATAATACGATGAGTGAGATTGCCAGTCCCGGAAATATGACCATCTGCCAGCTGTTCTTAGTGCCAATCATTGTAAATCCTTCGTAAATCATATTACCCCAGGAAGGTGTTGGAGGCTGTACGCTTAATCCGAGAAAACTAAGACCAGCTTCCAGTAAGATCGCAGCAGCAAAATTTGCAGTAGCAATGACTATAACCGGGCCAATGATGTTAGGAAAAATATGTGCATAGACTATCCTGAAATTTCCAATTCCCAAGGCTTTTGCTGCTTCAATGAAGGTTTTCTCCTTTATTACCATAATCTGACCACGGACCACGCGGGCTACTTCTACCCACATTGTCAATCCGACAGCTACAAAAGCCACCCATACGCCCCGGCTCTGCAGAGCAATACTGATCGCAATAACAAGCATAATGCCTGGTATCGACCAGGTCACTGACATAAACCACATAATAAAGCGGTCAATCCTGCCACCAAAGAATCCAGATAAAGATCCCAGTGATAATCCTAAAAATAAAGAAATAAGTACGGATATAAAACCAATTGACAGGGATATTCTGGCTCCATAGATCAATCTGCTTAAAATATCCCTTCCAGCCCTGTCTGTTCCCAGAATATATCTTTCGGATAATATGTTCTCTTCCATAAATTTCTTGTGTAATTGATCCATACTGATCTCCCGGACCCGGCCCGTATAATCCACATAAGTGATCTGATCTCCTTCTACAATTTGGTTTTGACCATTTATTAAAAGATCTGATTCTCCAATATATAATGGAAATACTGAAGGCACCATTTTAACAAATTTAATTTTCTCTTCAAGTCCATATTCACGATAAAAAACAGAATCATTGCTTACCCAATATTCTACTATCGGGATCTTAATATAAGCCGACTCCTGACCTGATATTGCCCTGCGAATGAAGCTTTTTTCAGGTATATCGAAATCCTTTCTAAGCACGATAAACTGAGCCTTGAATCCGGGCAATTTTTTCTGAATCTGTATAGCGCCATTATTCGCATCTGGCGTATCATCAGGCATAATTATATACCCCGTTATCGCTATAAGGGCTGTAAATAGTATATAGAACAAGCCAATCATGGCAGGCTTGTTTTTCTGCAGTCTTTTAACTACGTAATAATTTGGTGATCGTCCTATGGTCTTGTCATCAGGCATTCTGATCAGAACTGTTATGAGCAAATAATCCGGATTTGGATGCCAGATAATAATACGTATGGAAACCAGTTTCCAGGTCAATTTGATCTCCAAAAAGCTCCTCTGTGGGAGAGGAATAACATCTTATCCAATCTTTCTTCAACAAGGATTCCAGGGTTGACTTTAACATGTTATCATCCCATTTTAAGGTGTCCCTCAATTGTGCGTAAGGTTGCACAAAATATAATTCATCTAATACATCATATTCAAGGTCTGACATAATTTAATTTTTATAGTATCTGCCCTTCCATTTGTATCTGCCCATATTAGAAAGAATTCCAAAAGTAACCGCATAAACCGGATATGCCAATGAGCTTATTAAAAAAGGTAATATTTTCAGTTTTTTAATAAAGAACAGATACATCTGTTTAAAATAAACAAATTCAAGAAGGAGTTTGATCGTCAATAATAAAATAACGGTATATACAGGCAGTAATTTTATAATGCCCAGGATAAATAGCAATAAAAATGACAGATGAACCATGAAAACATATAATGCCAGTACTTTTGACAATGGATTAGGATGTTTCCTCCACTTACCTGACCACCTCCGCCGCTGATGATAAAACTCCTTTATGCTGGATTCTGGCTGAACATGCACAATCGCCTTGTCTGATTTCAAAAAGAAAATCTTCGATGGGCAAAGTTTACTTACTTTATACATGAGGAATTCATCGTCACCAGAAATGATCTTATCATGTCCCTCATATCCCTTTACTTCGATAAAAGCCTCTTTTTTAAAAGCCAGGTTTGCTCCGTTACACAAAACCGGCTTATTATAATATATTGCAGCTGCCCCGGTACCAATCAAACTTGAAAACTCAAGAGATTGAATGTCATCCATAAAACTGTAACTGTCCATCACAACAGGCCCTGAGATGAATTTCGAATCCGTTCGTTGAAAAACATTCGCAAAACTCTGGACCCAATATTTACCAAAAGAAACGTCTCCATCTGTCAATATGATAATCTCACCTGAGGATTTTGTTACACCATGGGATATGGCTGCTTTTTTATGTGAGATTTTATCTCTATCATCAGCCTCCAGTGGATATACCCGTATATTTACCGTGGTGGTTTCCGAAAAAGCAATCAGATGCTCATAGGTACCGTCTTCAGAATTATCGTCGATAAAAACTACTTCGAGGTTATCCGGAGCATAAGTCTGATTTTCTAAACACTGGATAAGATCAGGAAGATTGGCAACCTCGTTTCTGACAGGGATTAATACGGTTATAAGAGGATAATCAGTTTCTGAATGTTCCGGTTCTTTCAATCCATTCCATGCCTGAATGAGCAGAATAAGAAATATAAAATATGAAATGATGAAAAAATAGATAATCCAATCCAAGATACAAGGATTTTTAAGACTGTCAGAAATTTCCTGAATATCCAATAAATATGATAATTTCTTCCTATAATTAGTTAAATTTTTGCTTAAACATGGATAAAATTATTCTTGGTATGGATCCGGGCACCAATCTTATGGGATACGGGATTATTCATTCAAGAAAAAATAAACTAGATTTAATTCAGTACGGGATCATACATTTGAAGAAGTATGAAACTCATGAGTTGAAGTTAAAAAAGATTTTTGACCGCGTATTAAGCATCATCGACGAATTTAATCCTGATGAGGTGGCGATTGAGGCACCTTTTTATGGAAAAAACGTTCAATCGATGCTTAAACTTGGCAGGGCCCAGGGAGTTGCTATGGCTGCAGTGTTGTACCGGAATGTTCCAATAAAAGAGTATGCACCTAAAAAAGTTAAACAATCAGTTACCGGAAATGGTAATGCCTCCAAGGAACAGGTTGCCAGGATGTTACAAAACCTGTTCCGTTTCAAAGATATTCCAAAAATGTTGGATGCAACAGACGCATTGGCTGTTGCCTTATGTCATTTATATCAGGATAAAGTAAGTATCCCGGGCAAAAAATCCTGGAAATCATTCCTGAGTGACAATCCGGACAGGATCATCAATTAAATTTTAATCCCCGGATATAGCCAGGAAGGCCTTGTTGATTTTTTCACTAATATCAATGAATTCCTCATCTGATAATGTCAATTTGGGCCTGTTAAAGTTGATATCACCCATGCTATTAAGTGGAATCAGGTGTATATGCGTATGGGGCACTTCCAGGCCAACTACGGCAACTCCAATGCGCAAACAAGGAATAACAGATTTTATTGCTATCGCCAGTTTTTTACTGAATCTGTTCAAACTCTCATATTCTGCTTCACTTAAATCATAATAGTAATCCACTTCGTTTTTGGGAATAACCAGCGTATGACCTTTTACCAAAGGATTAATATCAAGTATTCCGATGTTATTGTCATCTTCTGCAACAATATAGCCCGGGATCTCCCGGTTGATTATTTTTTTAAATATTGATGCCATTACTCTAAGCCAATATCAAGGATTTCAAATTTCATCTTTCCGGCCGGAACCTGGATCTCAACTTCATCTCCAACCTGTTTCCCAAGGAGTCCCTTACCAATTGGTGATTGAACGGAGATCTTACCTTTCTTCAGGTCTGCCTCTTCCTCTGAAGTTAAGGTATATGAAAATTGTACTCCATTCTGTGCATTTTTGATTTTAACCTTGGACAGAATAGATACTTTGGAGGTGTCTATTGATGAAGGATCTAATATACGGGCATTTCCAACAATTTTTTCTAATTGAGCAATCTTTGCTTCCAGATGCCCCTGCGCATCTTTAGCTGCATCATACTCTGCATTTTCACTCAGATCTCCCTTATCTCTGGCCTCGGCAATCTGCTTGGATATATCGGATCTACCCTTTGTTTTGAGATCATGTAATTCATCCTTGATCTTCTGTAATCCTTCCTCAGTATAATATGCTACTTTATCCATTTCAATTATCAAATTTCATTAGAATATAATGGGATTAAACTTGTGATGTAATACAAATCAAAAACCTAAAGGAATATTCAGATATTTTGATTTCTCCTTTAGGTTTATTGCTTGTGTCTACAAAAATAGCAAATCCAAAGTGGTATACCAAACCAACGAAGAATTTGAGAGGTCAATTTCCTAATTTTCAGAAAATTAAAACAAAAATAACTCAAATTACGATTATATTAGCTTGAATTTTTTGAACACAATTTTTATAAAAATCAATTCAATTTTAATCCGGTATAAAATGAAGCAAATCGTTTTATTGATCTTATTGACCAACATCACTTTATTCTCGTTTGGACAGAGAAATAAGAAAAAGGAAGCAGAGAAAAAACCGATTGAATCTTCAGTCGTGAAGGGGCTTAAATTCAGATCCATTGGCCCTGCTCTTACATCCGGCAGAATATCGGATATTGCGATCGATCCGGTAAATTCAAACACCTGGTTCGTTACAGTAGCCTCAGGGGGGGTATGGAAAACCATCAATGCCGGGACCACCTGGACACCCGTATTTGACGAACAGGGCTCCTATTCCATAGGCTGTGTTACTATTGATCCAAATAATCATAATGTTATCTGGATAGGCACTGGTGAAAATAATAATCAGCGCAGCGTAGGTTATGGAGATGGTTTGTATAAATCAATGGACGGTGGAAAATCCTGGAAAAATGTAGGCTTGAAAAATTCGGAGCATATAGGGAACATTGTCGTGCATCCTGAAAATTCAGAAATTGTCTATGTTGCAGCCTATGGCCCTCTTTGGTCTCCGGGTGGTGACAGGGGTATATACAGGACTGTTGATGGAGGAGAAACCTGGGAGAATATTCTTTTTGTAAGTGAAAATACAGGCTTTAATGAACTCCATATGGATCCAAGATATCCCGATGTTATGTATGCTGCAGCACATCAGCGCAGGCGACATGTATATACTTATCTTGGTGGCGGTCCCGAAAGTGCAATTTACAAAACCATCAATGGAGGTGAAAGCTGGTTCAAAGTATTGAAGGGGCTTCCGGAAGTTGATATGGGAAGGATAGGAATGGATATTTCCCCCATAAAACCGGATATCCTGTTTGCCGTAATTGAAGCTGCTGATGACAAAGGTGGATTTTTTCGATCGGATGACAGGGGACAAAGCTGGGAAAAAATGAGTGATTACAGCTCTTCAGGAAATTATTACCAGGAGATATTTTGTGATCCAGATGATATTAACAGGATATATGCCATGGACACCTGGTTACAGGTAAGTGAGGATGGAGGCAAGACCTTCAAAATGCTCGGGGAGAAATTCAAGCATGTCGACAATCATGCTATGTGGATCAATCCTGATAATAACCTTCATTATCTGGTTGGATGTGACGGAGGCTTATATGAATCATTTGATGGTGGAAAAGAATGGTCATTTTTTGCTAATCTGCCCATAATCCAGTTCTACAAAGTGAGTGTGGACAATGATTTCCCGTTTTATAATGTTTATGGGGGTACACAGGACAATTTCAGCATGGGCGGACCCTCCCGAACTACAAATATTGCCGGTATTCCTAACTCAGACTGGTATATTACAAATGGGGGAGATGGATTTGAATCTGTAGTTGATCCGGAAAATCCGGATATTGTTTACGCGCAATCACAATATGGATATCTTGTCAGATATGACAGAAAAAGCGGGGAATCGATTGATATCAAACCCCTGGAACGTGCCGGTGAAGCTGCATACAGATGGAACTGGGATGCTCCGCTTATTATCAGTCCTCATAGTGCGACTACCCTCTATTTTGCAGCCAATAAAGTCTTTAAAAGTACCGACAGGGGCAATTCATGGAAAGTAATCAGCGATGATCTTAGCAGGCATATTGACAGAAATAAAATACCTGTAATGGAAAAGGTCTGGAGTATGGATGCTGTTGCTAAGAATAAATCAACTACTATTTATGGGAATATAGTAAGCCTGGATGAATCACCATTACAACAGGGTCTTATATATGCAGGCACCGATGACGGGCTTGTGAATATTACCAAAGATGATGGTAAATCATGGGCCCGCGTGGAGACTTTTCCCGGCGTTCCGGTTAATACCTATGTTAACTGCCTTCTGGCTTCACAACACCAGGACAATATTGTATATGCTGCTTTCAACAACCATAAGAATGGCGATTTCAAACCCTATGTCCTGAAAAGTACAGATTTCGGACAATCCTGGGAATCCATAACTTCAAATTTGCCTCAAAGAGGATCAGTATACAGTATAGCTGAAGATTTTATAGATCCCAATCTGTTGTTTGCCGGTACTGAATTCGGAATTTTCTTCTCCAATAATGGTGGTCAGACCTGGACCCAGCTAAACTGTGGCATCCCCACCGTGGCAGTGCGTGATATAGCCATTCAGAAGCGTGAGAATGACCTTGTGCTTGCCACATTCGGGAGAGGCTTCTATGTCCTTGATGATTATTCAGCATTACGGCATTTATCCGAGGAAACCCTGGCCAGTGAGGCTTTTATTTTTCCAATAAAGGACAGCTGGATGTTCCATCCATCGAAACCTTTAGGTTTAAGAGGGAATACTTTCCAGGGATCAGCTTATTATGCTGCCAGCAATCCTCCAATAGCTGCTGTATTCACCTACTATCTAAAGGAAGAGATTAAAACCTTAAAATCATCCCGGCAGGAAAAGGAAAAAGAAATTGAAGAATCCGGCGGAATTATTGAATATCCTCCATTTGAGAAAATCAGAATGGAAGATGATGAAATCAAACCCCATCTGATCTTTACTGTCTCTGATTCAAAAGGAAACATCATTACCAAGCTGAAAACAGAAGCGAAAAAGGGAATCAACAGAATAACCTGGGATTTCAGGTATCCGGCATCAACACCTCTGGAGTTAGAGAAACCCTCATTTGACAATCCATTTTCTGACCCTGACAGAGGACCTTTGGCACTTCCGGGCACCTATACAGTATCTCTTTCTAAAGTCGTAAATGGACAACTTACTGAGATTATCCCTGCCACAGAATTTAATACTAAATTACTCGCGAATACTACGCTTCCTGCAGAGGACAAAGATGCATTATTCAAATTCCAGGAAGAAGTTGCCGAATTCCAACGTGTAGTGAGCGGTACAGCCAAAGTACTTGACGAATTGAATACTAAACTGAAATATTTCTATAAGGCAGTGGATAATACTTCTGGTATTCCGGATGATGTTTTGGAAGAAATTGTTAAAACAGATCAACAATTAAAAATTCTCAACAGGAAATTGAATGGAGACCGAAGCTTGTCCAGCAGAGATTTTGAAACTCCCCCTTCAATTACAGGCAGGATATATACTATTGTATATGGCTTGTGGAGCTCAACAAGTGCCCCTACACAAACACAGATCTCTTCATTTGGTATCGCCAGGGATCAGTTCGAGGAAGTGTATGATCAAATCAAGACCATAACTCAGCGGGATATTCCTGGTATAGAAAAATCCCTGGAAGAGGCTGGTGCCGCATGGACACCAGGTCGTTTACCGGAGTGGAATAAATAGAGTTGAATAAAAAACCCCATCATTTTGAATATAATGGGGTTTTTCTGATGAATATCCGATTGAGCTTTTATTTCTTTTTATAGGAAGCCAGTGCTTTATCAATTGAATCAATCAGTTTCATAGATACTTTCCTTGGATGTTTTGCCTTATACTTCTTCAATAAATCAGAAGATTTTTTGGCATATTCATTGAGTCCGACAGGATTTCCATCGAAGCCAAAACTACCCAGAACAAATTCCAGTTTTGACCGGATATCATAATATTTCTCATCCCCAATTTTCTCAAACTGAGCTAAGGCATCTTTACATGCTTTCTCCAATTTCTCATTTGTGTTCATAATATCTATCTATTAGGCATTTTGTCAGTATAAGTGTTGATGCAAAAATCGTGAATTCCCAATTATTATCCAATACCACCATGTAGTAATATCGGTACATTTTTAAAACATATATAAAATTAACGGTGCAATAACACAGAAGAAACCTTAATTACATTAAAACCAATATATTAATCCAAAGAATCGGATGTGGATATTTATGTTTGCATCATATCATGATGTGATCCTTGTGGTATTAATGTAGTTCAACTTCTTATATTACGTAAGAAATAAATATTTTTGTATCAAATCATTTTTATGAATAAAATACCGGCAAATCAACTTCATGATTTTTCATATAAGATCTTTAAATGCATAGGCTGCAATGATGAAGAAGCAAACCTGGCCAGTGATGTATTAATCTCGGCAGATCTGAGAGGTGTGGATTCTCACGGTTTGGCCAGGCTGTCAGGGTATATACGTTTGTATGAAAAAGACAGATTAAATCCAAAACCCAACATCAGGATAATCCACGAGACACCAAGTACTGCGGTAGTGGACGGGGACAAAGGTCTGGGATTGGTTGTGGCACCGAAAGCTATGGAAATTGCGATTGAAAAAGCTGAGAAAGTAGGCTCCGGATGGGTCGCCATAAAGAATTCTAATCACTTTGGAATTGCCGGATACCATGCAATGATGGCATTGGCTCATGATATGATCGGCTTATCAATGACAAATGCCAGCCCCCTTGTTGCCCCTACTTTTTCGAGGGAGCGTCTTTTGGGTACAAATCCAATAGCCGTAGCGATACCGGCGGACAAGCAACCTCCATATGTAGCCGATTTTGCTACCACTACAGCCGCAAATGGAAAGCTGGAAATATTACAGAGAAAGAATGAAGATGCCCCGGCAGGCTGGATCCAGACTTCAGAAGGCAATGATTCCAGGAACCCGAATGAACTAAAGAACGGAGGAGCATTATTGCCACTGGGTAGTGACAGGGATCATGGAAGCCATAAAGGATATTGTCTCGGGTCCATTGTAGATATCCTTTCAGCTGTTTTAAGTGGCGCTAATTTTGGACCCTGGGCTCCCCCCTTTGTTAGTTTCCTGCCTATGCCGGAAGATCCTGTTGGAGAAGGCCTGGGTCATTTCGTAGGAACATGGCGGATTGACGCTTTCCGGCCAAAAGAAGAATTTAAAAGAAATATGGACATCTGGATAGAACGGTTCAGAATGGCAAAAACCACTAAAGGTCAACAGAGGGTACTCGTACCGGGAGATCCTGAAAGGGAATTCGAATTTGACCGAAGAGAAAATGGAATTCCTATATTAGACAAGGTTCTACGGGATCTGACTGAATTAGGTGAAAAGCATGGTGTTCCTTTCCAGCTCTAAAATGAAACTCCGAAACGATATACCCAGGGGCTTCCATAGGCAGAGGTTGAACCTGAGTACATGACGTCATACAATACGGCAAGGAAAAATCCTCCGCGGCGGCCAAATGGGGCAAAAAGTCCAAGTCCCAGCATGGTCCTGGGATACCAGTCCCTTTTTAAATAATATTCCTGAGTAGTCGGATTATATACGGCAGTCTCGAAATTAAGGTTTTCAAACTCACCATAAGCGAATAATGGCAATTTAGGTATAAAATATAAATTCTGTCTTAAAAAAAAACGATATCCATAGGAATTGCTCTCATAGGTTGGTGTATATCTTTTGTCCTGGTAATACTGATACGTTATACCCACACCACCTGACAGGCCCTTTGTGATCATATAACCAACAGCAGGAGACACATAAACAGATGTAATGCTCCCAAAGGTAGCACTGAATCCTCCGCCATAATATATTCTATCTTTAAACGCAGGCTTGTCTTCACCCGGATCCATTTCAATCTGGCTATAGGCTGTTACTGAAAAAAGGAACAGCAATATTATGGAGTATATTTTTTTCATCAGGCGTCTGTTTTTGGATTTATTCCGAAGATCATATCATTAGGATATGGATTTATTCTTCCTCTACAACAAGAATATACAGATCTTCAGATTCCTTTTTCATAAAATATTTTTCCCGGGCAAATTTCTCCAGCAATTCATTATTGCTAAGTAATTCCTCCCTGTCTTTTTCAACTTCGTTTATCATCTGAGTGTAATATGCTTTTTGTTGCTCCAATTCACTCAATTTACCACGCTTCTTAAATTGAGAATAAAGGTCATTGGAATCAATAAACAACATCCAGATAATAAATATAACACCTACTATGAAGTAAAAGTTTTTGAAAACCGGGGGTAATTTCCTGAACATATTGAACAAATTATGAAACTAAAGTAATAAAATGTTATAAAATAAAAAAGCCCCGCATAAAAGTCATGCAGGGCTTTGTCTATTAATTGATATATTTATCCTTTTTTTGGATATAAGGCAACTTCTCCCAATTCCTCTTCAATTCTGAGCAACTGGTTGTATTTTGCCATTCTATCGGACCTGGACATTGATCCGGTCTTTATCTGTCCGGAATTGGTAGCTACTGCAATATCTGCTATTGTAGCATCTTCCGTTTCGCCTGACCTGTGGGAAACTACTGTAGTCCAGCCAGCCTTGTGGGCCATTTCAATAGCGTCAAGTGTCTCAGAAAGAGAACCAATTTGATTAACTTTAATCAAAATGGAGTTACCGCATTTTTCATCAATGGCACGCTTGAGGAATTTTACATTCGTTACAAGCAGGTCATCACCTACAAGCTGGCATTTATCCCCGATCTTCTCCGTCAACATGGCCCATGCTTCCCAGTCATTTTCATCACAGCCGTCCTCAATGGAATCTATTGGATATTTGTCAACCAATTGAGCCAGATATTCAACCTGTTCTGCCTTATCCCTGACTTTACCTGTATCGCCTTCGAACTTTGTATAGTCATATTTGCCATTTACATAAAATTCAGAAGATGCGCAGTCAAGCGCAATGGTTACATCAGACCCAGGCTTATATCCAGCTGTTTCAATAGCCTTTAATACACTATCAAGAGCCTCTTCAGTACCTCCTGAAAAATTAGGTGCGAAACCACCCTCATCACCGACAGCGGTACTCAATCCCCTGTCTTTTATGATTTTCTTAAGATTATGGAATATTTCAGCACCCATTCTGAGGGCTTCGCTAAAAGTTGGTGCGCCTACAGGCCTGATCATGAATTCCTGAAATGCAATCGGTGCATCAGAGTGAGATCCTCCATTGATGATATTCATCATGGGAACCGGGAGTGTGGCAGCATTGGTACCACCAATATATCTGAACAGGGGCATATCCAATTCTTCCGCTGCAGCTTTTGCTACGGCCAGTGAAACGCCAAGAATAGCATTAGCACCCAATTTACTCTTTGTATCAGTGCCATCGAGTTCAATCATGATTTTATCGATCAACTTCTGGTCAAAAACAGATAAGCCTATCAGCTCTTCGGCGATGACTTCATTAACATTTTCAACGGCTTTCAAAACACCTTTTCCCAGATATTTGGATTTATCGCCATCTCTTAATTCAACAGCTTCATTCTCTCCGGTAGAAGCGCCTGATGGTACAGCAGCTCGTCCCAAAATGCCATTTTCAGTAATAACATCAACCTCGACGGTGGGATTCCCTCTGGAATCGAGGATTTGTCTAGCGTAAATAGTTTCTATAAAACTCATTTTCTAAAAATTAATTATTGTTCATATATGTAATAAAATTGTCAAATAAATATCGGGAATCATGTGGTCCCGGTGATGCTTCAGGATGATATTGAACTGAAAAGGTCTTCTTATCCTTCAGTTTTAGACCGGCGAGGGTTCCATCGTTTAAATGGATGTGTGTCATTACGACGTTTTTATTTTTTTCAAGGTCATCCTTATCCACTACGAATCCATGGTTCTGCGAGGTAACCTCACTTTTACCTGACTCCAGGTTCTTAACCGGGTGATTGAGTCCCCGATGGCCATGGTGCATTTTATACGTGGATATTCCATTGGCCAGGGCAATTACCTGATGTCCAAGGCATATCCCAAACATGGGAGCGTCCTCATTCAAAATTTCTTTAACAGTATCTATGGCATAATTCATAGTAGCCGGATCACCAGGGCCATTGGATATAAAGAAACCATCAGGATTCCATGCCTTCATCTCGCTAAAAAGTGTTTCAGCGGGAAAAACCTTGCAATAGCATCCGCGGGACGCCATATTTTTCAGGATGCTGCTTTTAATTCCGAGGTCCAGCACCGCAACCTTATACGGGCTCTTTTCATCTCCATAAAAATAGGGCTCAGTAGTTGTTACCGTGGTCGCCAGTTCAAGACCACTCATATCCGGGACCTTATCCAGCTCAGCCTGCAAAAATTTCATGTCCATATTTTCCGAAGATATTATGGCGTTCATTGCTCCCTTATCACGGATATGTCTCACCAGTGCCCTGGTATCAATTTCAGTTATCCCAACTACATTGTTGTTAAACAAGTATTCCTGAAGTGATTCGGTAGCGGTAAAGCGGCTGTATATTTCTGAAAAATCGTTAACGACGATCCCTGCAATTTTGGGAGATCCGGATTCCTGTTCATCATCATTAGCACCATAGTTGCCTATATGTGCAGTAGTATTTACAATAATCTGCCCATAATAAGATGGATCCGTATAAATCTCCTGGTATCCCGTCATACCCGTATTAAAACATATTTCACCACCGGTGGTTCCTATTTTCCCAACGGCTTTTCCTTTAAACTGTGTGCCGTCTTTTAATAATAGAATGGCTTCTTTGCTGAATATATCCTTCATGGAGTATTAAAAATTTTGCTCAAAAATACTTAATTCGTAATAGTTATTCCACGTAGTATTATTAATTATTTGCAAAAAAAAAGACCGGAAAAAAATTCGGGTCCTTTTATATTAAATAATATTCGATTAATTCTATTTTTCGCTTTCCT
This sequence comes from Cyclobacteriaceae bacterium, assembly GCA_024644875.1. Classification (GTDB taxonomy): domain Bacteria; phylum Bacteroidota; class Bacteroidia; order Cytophagales; family Cyclobacteriaceae; genus JAGTVG01. Next base: position 29,234 of record JAHEGY010000027.1, on the reverse strand, counting down.
CTTTCCCGCTGTCTTCACTTTCTTTTTTTTCTTCCTTATTATTTTCGGTCTCTTTTTCTGATTCGGTTTTAGCTTCGGTCCTGGTTTTCACCTCTTCTTCTGCTTTTTCACTTTTAGCTTCTGGCTTTTCAGCTTTTTTTGCAGGTTTCTTTTCTTCTTTTTCCTTTGTTTTTTCAGCCTTAGCTTCTTCTTCCTTAGTCTCTACGACTTCTTCTTTAACTTCTCCCTGAACATCTTCAACTTTTGCTTCAGCAGTATCTTTAACTGCACCTGCCTCTGCTTTCTCCTCAGTTTGAGCTTTCTCTTCTTTCTTTTCAGTCTTAGTATCTGCCTTAGCCGCTACAGGCTCGGTCTTTGGTTTAGAGCCAGCTCGACGGCTTCTTCTTGTTTTGGCCTTTTTAGGCTCAGATTCTTTGATCAGAAGGTCATTAAAATCAACAAGCTCAATCATAGCCATTTCAGCATTGTCCCCCAAGCGGCTTCCGAGTTTAATGATCCTGGTATATCCACCTGGTCGATTTGCTACCCGGTCAACAACCTCATTAAACAAAGCGTTCACTGATTCCTTATCCTGAAGATAGGAGAATACCACTCTTCTGGAATGAGTCGAATCATTCTTCGCTTTAGTTATTAATGGCTCTACATATTTTCTCAACTCCTTGGCTTTTGCAAGGGTTGTATTGATTCGCTTATTGACAAGCAAGGAAGAAGCCATGTTCGACAACATTGATTTTCTATGCGTAGATGTTCTTCCTAGGTGATTAAATCGCTTACCGTGTCTCATTATTTATTATTCTTCATCAAGTTTATACTTGGAAAGATCCATACCAAAGGTCAGGTTCTTCTCAGCAACCAATTGTTCTAATTCAGCCAGTGATTTCTTTCCAAAATTTCGGAACTTCATCATATCAGATATCTCCAATTTCACCAAATCACCCAGGGACCTTACATCGGCAGCTTTCAGGCAATTATACGCACGAACAGACAAGTCCAGGTCACTTAAAGGTGTCTTGAGCAGCTTACGCATGTGCAGCATTTCTTCATCAACCGTATCAGGCTCCTTGGAATCTGCAGTTTCAAGGATCATTGTCTGGTCAGAAAACAGCATGAAATGTTGAATCAGGATATTGGCAGCTCCTTTTAAGGCAACTTCAGGATGGATTGATCCATCTGTTTCAATATCCAGTATAAGCATTTCATAGTCGGTTTTTTGCTCAACACGGGTATTTTCAACACTATATTTAACGTTTTTAATGGGTGTGAAAATTGCATCAATTGGGATGTACCCAAATATCTGCTCCGATGGTTTATTCTCCTCAGCTGGAACGTAACCCCTCCCCTTTTCTATATTCAGCTCAATTTCGAAATCAGCAGATTCATCCAGGCTACAGATGATCAATTCAGGATTTAACACTTCAAAACTTGTAGTATAATCCATGATATCACCAGCTTTCAGAACAGTTTTTCCTTTGACTGGAACAGTAACTTTATTATCAGTAACGTCTGATATCTTTTTAAACCTTACCTGTTTAAGGTTTAAAATGACTTCAGCAACATCTTCCTTTACACCTTCGACGGTTGAGAACTCATGCAATACACTTGGTATTTTTATACCAGTTACGGCATATCCTTCCAGAGAGGATAGAAGAATTCTTCTTAATGCATTCCCTATAGTAACACCATATCCTTTTTCTAGTGGCTTAAATGTAAACAATCCGTGGAAATCATCGGCTTTTTCCATTACCACCTTTTCAGGCATTTGAAACGCTAAAATTGACATATTTGAATTCTTTTTATTAAAATTTAGATTATTACTTAGAGTATAATTCGACGATCAGTTGTTCCTGAATGTTTTCCGGGATCTCGTCACGCTGTGGAAGGCTTATATATTTTCCTAACATTTCCGCATCATCCCATTCCATCCAGGGGTATTTCTTGCTGGTTCTTCTTGCAAGACTTTCATTGATCACCAACAACGATTTAGATTTTTCCCTTACACCAACATTATCGCCAACCTTTACGGTAAAAGATGGGATATTAACTACCATGTCATTAACAGTGATGTGTTTATGAAGGATCAATTGACGAGCAGCCCGTCGGGTAGGAGCAATTCCAAGACGGAAGACAACATTATCCAGTCTGGATTCAAGCAGTTGTAATAAAATTTCCCCTGTGATCCCACTCCTTCTTGATGCTTTATCAAATAAGTTCAGGAATTGTCGTTCAAGGACGCCATACAAATACTTTGCTTTTTGTTTCTCCTGAAGCTGTATAGCATATTCAGATTGTTTCCTCCGCCTGTTCCTTCCATGGTGTCCGGGAGGGTAACTCTTCTTCTGAAGTGCTTTACTTGGACCGAAAATTGGCTCGCCGAATTTTCTTGATATTTTTGATTTGGGGCCTCTGTACCTAGCCATTACCTTTAAATAATTTTATGTTCTTAAACTCTTCTTCTTTTAGGGGGTCTACATCCATTATGTGGTAAAGGTGTCACATCTTTGATAGCGATAACCTCAATACCAACATTCTGAATGGTCCTCATTGCTGATTCCCGACCTGCTCCTGTTCCTTTGACAAAGATCTCGACCTTTCTTAATCCCAGATCATAGGCTTTCTGAGCGCAATCCTGTGCCGCCATTTGAGCAGCATAGGGTGTATTCTTCTTGGAACCCTTAAAACCCATTTTCCCCGCAGAAGCCCAGGATACAACCTGTCCCTGCCCATTGGTGATTGATATAATGATATTATTGAATGTGGCTTTAATATGTGCCTGTCCAACCGGGTCTACAACGACAACCCGCTTTTTAGCCTTATCTTTTCTCTTTTGTGCCATCTATTAATGATTATTTAACTGCTTTTTTCTTATTTGCAACTGTCTTACGTTTGCCTTTCCTTGTCCTGGAATTATTTTTTGTTTTTTGCCCTCTGACAGGCAAACCTTTACGATGACGCAGACCTCGATAACATCCTATATCTAGTAATCGTTTAACGCTAAGCTGAATCTCAGATTTCAGTACTCCTTCTACCTTATACTCCTCATTAATCACTGAACGTATCTTATTGGATTCCTCATCAGTCCAATCCGATACTTTTCTGTTCCAGTCGATTCCTGCTTTGGTAAGGATCCTTTTTGCAGAACTTCGGCCAATGCCAAAAATATAGGTAAGGGCAACCTCACCTCTTTTGTTATCTGGAATATCTACTCCTTGAAATCTAGCCATAATTATCCTTGTCTTTGTTTGAATCTAGGATTCTTTTTGTTAATCACGTATACTTTTCCTTTTCGTCGAATGACCTTACATTCGCTACTCCTTTTCTTTACAGAAGCTTTTACTTTCATTCGAAATAAATTTAAATTTCTTGTATTTTCAATCAATGCCTGCTAACCTGTTAATCCTGGCCGGGTTTTTAATCCTTTAGAATTCTAAACCTTATCCAGCATTATAATCTTCTTCATAAGCAATTCAGGCAGAGATTATGATTTATTATTTATATCGATAAACAATTCTACCTTTTGTTAAATCGTAAGGCGACATTTCAAGCTTTACTTTGTCACCCGGCAATATCTTAATGTAATGCATTCTCATCTTACCAGAGATATGAGCTGTGACTATATGTCCGTTTTCCAACTCAACCCTGAACATTGCATTCGATAATGCCTCAGTAATCGTTCCGTCTTGTTCTATGGATGCCTGCTTAGCCATATATTAATATTTAATTCAATTATCCTTTTCAAACATCCGCTACGCAACAGCAACATTTGCAGACCTTCCTTTCAATTTCCCTGATTTCATCAGTCCTTCATAGTGCCTCATCAGCAAGTAACTTTCAATCTGCTGCAATGTATCCAATATTACCCCAACCATGATCAGCAAGGATGTTCCACCATAAAACTGTGCAAACTGCCTGGAAACGCCAGCGATTCCTGCAAAAGCTGGCATAATCGCTACAATTGCAAGGAAAAATGAACCAGGAAGGGTAATCTTGGTCAATATGTTATCTATATATTCAGAAGTTTGTTTCCCGGGCTTGATTCCAGGAATAAAACCACCGTTTCTTTTCATGTCATCCGCAATTTGTGTCGGATTTATAGTAATGGCTGTATAGAAAAAGGTAAACAATACAATCAAAGTACCAAACACAAGATTATATTGCCATGACTGATAATTTGAGAAAGTACTGCCTATATATGCGGCAAGGTCACTTGAACTTGACCAGAATCCGGCAATAAGTGCCGGAAGGAACATTAGGGATTGTGCGAATATAATAGGCATTACACCGGCAGCATTAACCTTCAAAGGAATATATTGCCTTTGTCCACCGTAAACTCTATTTCCTACTACCTGTTTAGCATACTGAACCGGGATCCGCCGTGTAGCCTGTGTCAAAGCAACAACGCCCATTACGACAAAGAATAAAGCAACCAGTTCAATAATAAATAACAAGGCACCACTCATTCCTTTCGTGGTCGCTTCTGCGATCAGAGCTCCCGGGAACCTGGAGATAATTCCAATCATGATCAGCATGGATATACCATTACCGATGCCTTTTTCTGTAATTCTCTCACCAAGCCACATGGCGAAGACTGTCCCTGCCGTCAGAATGATCAAAGACGAGAAGTAAAACAGTGATGGATCAACCATTATCGCTTCATCCGGAATTGTCCCTGCTATATAGGCAGAAGACTGGAATAAACATATAAATATTGTAAGTACCCTTGTGATCTGGTTGATCTTTTTTCTACCAGATTCACCTTCCTTTTGCATTTTCTGGAAATACGGCACAGCGACTGTCAATAATTGCAGAACGATAGATGCAGATATATAAGGCATAATGCCTAATCCAAGGATCGCCGCATTACTGAATGCACCACCAAGGAAGGTATCCAGCAAACCCAAAATACCGGTTTGTGTACCGGAGAGTTTAGAAGGATCAACCCCGGGAAGAACCACAAATGATCCGAGGCGGAAAATGATGATATAACCCAGCGTGCTTAATATCCTGTCACGCAGTTCCTCAATAGTAAAGATATTCCGTATGGTTCTTATAAATTTCTTCATAGACTACAGCGTAGTTACCTTACCGCCCAATTTTTCAATCGCTTCAATTGCTGAAGTAGAAAATTTATGGGCTGTAACGTCTACTTTTGTTTTCAATTCTCCTCTGCCTAATACTTTAACGACATCTCTTTTCCCAATAATCCCATTATCAGTCAATAAGTTAATATCCACAGCTTTTGCCTTGGTCTTATCAACCAGTTGCTGCAGAATATCAAGGTTCACTGGCTTATAAACTACCTTCTGCGGCCTTTTAAAACCGAACTTAGGTACCCGGCGTTGTAAAGGCATCTGACCACCTTCAAAACCGAATTTTCTCGAATACCCGGACCTCGATTTTGCCCCTTTATGTCCCTTTGTAGAGGTTCCACCACGGCCAGAACCCTGGCCTCTTCCTAATCGCTTATTGCTTTTTACAGAACCCTTCGCAGGTTTTAATGTATTCAGTTTCATCTTTAGTAATTTATAATTCAGTAACAGTTACCAAATGATCCACTTTTCGTATCATTCCCAATATCTGGGGTGTTGCTTCAACCTCAACACTTTTATCAATGCGGCCAAGGCCCAGTGCTTTTATAGTTAGTTTCTGGATCTTTGGCCTGTTTATAACACTTCGCCTTTGTGTGATTTTTACCTTTGCCATAAGATTATCCGTTAAAGACTTTTGACAGTGATATACCCCTATGTTGCGCTATTGTATATGGATCTCTCATGTTGGCCAATGCATGAAAAGTAGCTTTAACAACATTATGAGGATTTGAGCTCCCTTTTGATTTACCTAGAACGTCTTTTACACCAGCACTTTCCAGAACCGCCCTCATAGCACCACCGGCGATTACACCTGTACCCGGGGAAGCAGGTTTCAAAAGAACCAATCCTCCACCATATTTTCCAACCGCTTCATGTGGAACAGTTCCTTTCAGGATCGGAACCTTTACAAGGTTCTTTTTAGCATCATCAATGCCCTTGGTAATGGCATCAGTAACTTCATTCGCCTTACCCAAGCCAAATCCGACAACGCCGTTTCCATCTCCTACAACAACAATGGCCGAGAAGCTGAACCTTCTACCTCCTTTTACAACTTTCGCTACCCTTTTTATGGCAACTACTTTTTCTTTCAGTTCAATTTCACTCGCCTTAACAGATTTTACACTTTTCTGTTGCATATATTTAGAATTTTAAGCCTCCTTCCCTGGCTCCATCCGCCAGGGCTTTTACTCGACCATGATACAAATAACCACTTCTATCAAAAATAACAGCATCTATACCACTAGCTACTGCCTTTTCAGCTAATTTCTTACCAACATCCTTTGATATGGGAATCGTAATACCTGTTTTCCCAAGTTCTTTTGAAGACGCTGAAGCTAAGGTATGCCCAGAATCGTCATCGATCAACTGAGCATAAATTCCTTTATTACTCTTATAGACAGATAATCTTGGCATTTCCTTGGTGCCAGAAATTTTTTGTCTGATGCCTCTTCTAATTCTCAGTCTTCTTTTTTCTTTATTAAAAGCCATAATAAAATTTATTTAGCAGCAGCTTTACCAGCTTTCCTTCTGATTTGTTCACCCAAAAACTTGATGCCTTTACCTTTGTACGGTTCGATTTTTCTGAGAGATCTGATCTTGGCAGCAACCTGTCCGATCAACTGCTTATCATGACTCTCTAATGTAATCACTGGATTCTTCCCTTTTACTGATTCTGCTGTTACCTTGATCTCAGGTGGAACCTGAAAATAATCATGGTGGGAATATCCGAGTGTAAGATCCAGAATATTATTATTCGCCACAACCCTGTAACCAACACCTACCAATTCCAATTCTATCTTATATCCGGTACTCACGCCAATTACCATATTATTGATCAGTGACCTGTACAATCCATGCATTGCTTTATGCCGTTTCTGCTCTGTAGGCCTCTTTAAAATTACTTCACCTTCAGATATATCTACAATGATATCCGGATCAATGTGCTGATTCAATTCTCCCTTAGGTCCTTTTACCTGAACATTGTTATTTTCAATGTTAATCGAAACACCTTCAGGGATTGGAATGGGTTTATTTCCTATTCTTGACATCTTCTGATCATTTAATAAATATAACAAAGTACCTCGCCGCCAACATTCTCCGTCCGGGCTTCCTTATCTGTCATCACACCCTTGTTGGTTGATAATATTGCTATCCCCAGTCCATTCAGAACTCTAGGAAGTTCCCTTGCATTAGCATAATATCTAAGACCAGGCTTACTTACCCGTTCGATATGCTGAATGGCAGATGTTTTAGTCTCAGGATTATACTTTAAGGCTATTTTGATAGTCCCCGGAGAGGCTTCATCTTCAAACTTAAAGTTCTGAATATAACCTTTATCATGGAGCACCTTTGTGATCTCCTTTTTCATCCTGGAGGAAGGTACTTCTAATATCCTGTGATTCGCTTTTATTGCGTTTCTTATTCTTGTTAAGAAATCAGCTATTGGATCCATATTTTAAAACTTTAGCCCAAAAGGGCTGCAAAATTACTAAATGTTTTTATAATTAACTAATCAAAACTACCAGCTTGCTTTAGTTACGCCAGGTATTTTTCCTTCACCTGCCATTTCCCTGAAAGTCACCCTGGAGATACCAAATTTCCGCATATATCCCTTTGGCCTTCCTGTAAGCTTACACCTGTTGTGCAGGCGAACGCGGGATGAGTTTCTGGGCAATTTATCAAGCCCCACCCAATCGCCGGCTTCTTTAAGGGCCTTCCGCTTTTCAGCATATTTAGCGACTAGCTTTTCTTTTTTTCTTTCTCTAGCTTTTATTGATTCTCTGGCCATAATATTATTTTCTAAATGGCATTCCAATTGCCTTTAATAGTTCATAACTTTCTTCGTCGGTCTGTGCCGTTGTAACAAAGGTGACATCCATTCCTGAGATCCTGCTCACTTTATCGATACTGATTTCCGGAAAGATGATCTGTTCCTTAACTCCAAGGGTATAGTTCCCACGACCGTCAAATCCTTTCTCATTTATCCCCCTGAAGTCTCTGACACGAGGCAGGGCTACTGAGATAAGCCTGTCAATAAATTCATACATTTTATCGCCCCTCAATGTTACACGGGCGCCGATGGGCATACCTTCACGTAATTTAAAGTTCGAAACAGACTTTTTCGCAATGGTAGGAACTGCCATCTGTCCTGATATGATCGTTAGTTCCTCGACGCCGACATCAACCAGTTTCTTATCCGCTGTTGCCGCGCCAATACCTTTATTTATGGCTACCTTGGCAATTTTTGGGACCTGCATAATGGATTTATATTGAAATTTCTCCATCAAGGCAGGAATTACCTCATTCAGATATTTTTCTTTTATCCTTGGATTACTCATTTTTTATAAATTCTCCGCTTTTTTTAGAAAATCTTTGAAGCTTACCTTCTTTATTTAATTTTCTGCCTATCCTGGTTCCTTCGCCGGTTCCCGGATCTACAACCATGAGATTACTGAGATGAATGGGTGCCTCCTGTTTCTCAATACCTCCATTTGGATTTGCTGCCGATGGCTTAAGGTGTTTGGTTACCATATTAACACCCTCCACGATCGCTCTCTTTTTATTTACGTATACTTCAAGCACTCTTCCTTTTTTCCCTTTGGAATTACCGGAAAGCACTTTCACTGTATCACCTCGACGTATATGTAATTTATTTGGCATTGTAATATTGTTTAAATAACCTCTGGTGCAAGAGAAATAATTTTCATGAATTGCTTTTCACGCAATTCCCTGGCAACCGGACCAAAAATCCTGGTTCCCCTTGGTTCATCTGTTGCGCTTAACAAAACAGCGGCATTGTCTTCAAACCGGATATAGGAACCGTCCTTTCTTCTCACTTCTTTCTTGGTGCGAACGATAACAGCCCTCGAAACAGTTCCTTTTTTCAAAGTACTGGATGATAAGGCAGTTTTGACTGTAACTACCACTTTATCACCTACAGAGGCATATCGTTTTTTGGTGCCGCCCAATACACGAATAACCAGGACTTCCTTTGCCCCACTGTTATCCGCAACATTTAAACGTGACTCTTGCTGTATCATGATTATTTTGCTCTTTCAATAATTTCCACTAATCGCCATCTTTTATTTTTACTCAATGGCCTTGTCTCCATGATCTTCACAGTATCGCCCATTCCACACTCATTTTTTTCATCATGGACCGAGAATTTAGACGTTCTACCAATGAACTTACCATACTTAGGATGCTTGAATTTCCTGTATACAGAAATTGTGGCAGTTTTGTCCATTTTATTACCGACAACTGTACCAATTCGTTCTTTCCTGAGATTCCTTTCCATCTATTTTACTCGATTAATTTTGTGTTTCTTTCAGTTTTAGAATGGTTCTAATCCTGGCAATCAATTTTCTTGTTTCCTTAATTTTCATTGGATTTTCTATAGGAGAAATGGCATGGGCAAATTTCAGCTTGGTCAAGCTTTCTTTTTCAGCTTCCAGTTTCTGCTTCAGCTCCTCCGATGACAACGAATTCAATTCAGAATTTTTCATCTGTTAATATTTTTTATTTTTTTGGTCAGGTGACTACGCTTTGACTTGTAATCGGAATTATTATTCCACATAATCTTTTCTGACCACAAACTTTGTTTTTACCGGCAATTTCTGTGCTGCGAGTCGCAGGGCTTCTTTCGCCAGTTCTGTATTTACTCCATCCGATTCGAATAAAATTGTTCCAGGCTTGATTACAGCAACCCAGTATTCAGGGGCTCCCTTACCTTTACCCATCCGAACTTCAGCAGGCTTTTTAGTAATAGGCTTGTCCGGGAATATCCTGATCCATACCTGGCCTTCCCTTTTCATGGCCCGGGTCATTGCGATACGGGCAGCCTCAATCTGACGGCTTGTGATCCATCCCGGTTCAAGTGACTTAATGGCAAAAGTGCCAAAAGAGATCTCATGACCGCGGGTCGCAATACCTTTTACCCTACCTTTTTGTTTTTTTCTATATTTAGTTCTTTTCGGCTGTAACATTGCGTAAAATCTTTAAATATTATCTTCTTCTTCTTCTGGGGTTGTCTCCACCTCTTTTTCTTCGCCCGCCGCTGTTTCCGGTTCCGGATCCGCTCATTCCTACATTAGGGGAAAGATCACGCTTGCCATATACCTCTCCTTTAAAGATCCAAACCTTAATACCAATCTTACCATAAACAGTATTGGATTCGGATATCGCATAATCAATATTTGCCCTGAGTGTATGAAGGGGTATCCTTCCTTCCTTATATTGCTCGGTACGCGCCATTTCAGCACCGCCCAACCGACCGGACACCTTTATCTTAATACCCTGAGCACCAACACGCATTGCAGATGCAATAGCCTGCTTCATAGCTCTCCTGTAAGATATCCTTGCACGTATCTGTTGTGCTATACTCTCACCCACTAATTTTGCATCAAGTTCAGGACGCTTGATCTCATAAATATTGATCTGTACATCCTTGCCTGTGATCTTCTTCAATTCTTCCTTTATCTTATCAACTTCAGCACCACCTTTTCCGATTACGACACCTGGCCGGGCAGTATGAACTGTTAGTGTAATTCTCTTAAGCGTACGCTCGATAACAATTTTAGATATGCCCCCTTTTGGTATTCTGGCCTCAACGTAATTTCGTATATTCTGATCTTCTATCAGCTTTGCAGAAAAAGTTTTCCCGCCATACCAGTTGGAATCCCAACCTTTAATGATGCCTAACCTAAAACCTACCGGATTTACTTTTTGTCCCATTCTTGACTATTTTTTTTCAGTATTGGTTTCTTCTTCATACTCTTCATGAACATAAGAACTGGCAACGACCATGGTAACATGATTCGAACGCTTTCTTATTCGATGTGCTCTACCCTGAGGGGCCGGCCTGAGTCTCTTCAGGATCCGCCCACCATCGACCTGGATCTCCTTAATGAACAGGCCCGCTTCTTCCAACTTCACGTCTTCAAATTTATTTTGCCAGTTTGAAATGGCTGAAAGCAATAATTTCTCTAGTTTGGCTGCATTGTGATTTGGCTCAAACTTAAGGATATTCAAAGCTTTTGTAACTTTCTTCCCTCTGATCAGATCTGCAACAAGCCTCATTTTTCGAGGAGAAGTAGGCACATTTTTTAATTTAGCAACTGCTTCCATTTATCTTTATCTTTTACCTTTATCCTTTTTTGAAATATGACCTCTAAAAGTCCTGGTCGGGGCAAATTCGCCCAGTTTATGGCCTACCATATTTTCCGTTACATATACAGGTATGAATTTATTCCCATTATGAACCGCAAAGGTATGGCCTACAAACTCCGGAGATATCATTGATCTTCTTGACCAGGTTTTAATGACTGATTTCTTTCCCGAATCATTCATCTTATCAATTTTCTTTTCCAGCCGGAAATCAATATAAGGTCCCTTTTTTAATGATCTTGCCATTATTTCCTTTTACTAATTATCAATTTATCTGAATACTTATGCTTCGCTCTTGTTTTCTTACCTTTGGCGTAAAGGCCAGTACGTGATCGGGGATGTCCTCCGGATGCACGTCCTTCTCCACCACCCATTGGGTGATCAACGGGGTTCATCGCAACACCTCGAACCCTGGGTCTTCTGCCAAGCCATCTTTTCCGGCCAGCTTTTCCAAGGGTAACATTCATATGATCAGAGTTAGATACAGTGCCAACAGTAGCTGTACAAGTCGTCAGTACCATTCTCATCTCCCCGGAAGGCAACTTCAATGTAGCATATTTGCCTTCCCTGGCAACAAGCTGGGCATATGATCCTGCACTCCTGGCTATGGATGCACCCTTTCCCGGTCTTAGCTCTATATTATGAACAATAGTACCCAAAGGTATATTTCCAAGTGGGAGGTTATTTCCTACTTCCGGAGCAATCTTGTCACCTGCCACAACAGTGCTACCTACTTTCAATCCTTCAGGTGCAACTATATAAGCTTTCTCTCCATCCACATAGAACAACAAAGCAATTCTGGCTGATCTGTTAGGATCATATTCTATGGCCGTCACTTTCGCAGGGACATCCTTTTTACTTCTTTTGAAATCTATAACTCTATATTTCCTTTTATGACCTCCTCCGGAATACCTGATGGTCATTCTTCCAGCACTGTTTCGCCCACCAGATTTTTTGTTAGGTGCCAGCAAAGATTTCTCCGGCTCTGATTTGGTGATCTTATCAAAAACAGGTGCCATCCTGTATCTCTGCCCGGGTGTCATAGGTCTTAATTTCCTTACAGCCATTTTACTCTACTTTATATTCCGCTATAGAAATCGATCACTTCACCTTCAGCTACTGTGACGATCGCCTTTTTAAATGATGCGGTTCTTCCCGAAATAATTTTTGTTTTGGTATACCTAGTTTTCTCTTTTCCCTGATATCGCATCGTATTGACGCTTTCCACATTTACTCCGTACATTTTTTCAACGGCTTTCCTGATCTCAACTTTATTTGCCCTGCGGTCAACAATAAAGCCATATTGTCCCCTTTCATTCAGATCAGAAATTTTTTCAGTAACCAGTGGTTTTATTAATACTTCCATCGATAAACTAATTCAGTATTTCTTCTATTTTTTGAAGAGATCCTTCAAAGACCAAAAGCTGGTCTGCATGAAGCACCTCGTAGGTATTTATATTGCTTGCTAAAACAACTTTAGCATTTTTAACATTCCTTGAAGAAAGGGCCAGGTTCTGGTTTTTTTCAGGAATGATCATCAATATCTTTTTCGTTTCAACAGAAAGATCTTTCAGTACTTTTATATAATCCTTAGTTTTTACAGCTTCTAGTGCAAAATCTTCAAGTACAGATATTTCGTCTGCTTTTGCTTTGTAAGTTAATGCGGATCGTTTAGCCAGGTTCTTAACCTTTTTATTCAGTTTAAAACCGTAATTTCTTGGCCTTGGTCCGAAAGTTCGTCCCCCGCCCCTGAACAAAGGTGATTTTATACTACCAGCCCTTGCGGTACCAGTACCTTTTTGCCTTTTGATTTTCCTTGTCGATCCGGTGATCTCAGCTCTTTCCTTGGATTTATGCGTACCTTGTCTCTGGTTTGCCAGAAACTGTTTCACATCCAGGTAGATGGCGTGATCATTTGGTTCAATATTAAAAATATTGTCAGGCAACGTGGCTTTTCTGCCAGCATCTTCTCCATTATTTTTTAGTACCTTAACTTTCATGTTCAATTACTTCTCAAGCACTACATATGAATTTTTAGAACCAGGTACAGATCCGCTAACCAATACCAGGTTTTTCTCAGGAATTATTTTAAGGATTCTCAAATTGATAACCTTTACTCTTTTTCCGCCTTGTTGTCCTGCCATTCGTATGCCTTTAAACACACGTGAAGGATAGGAACTAGCACCAATGGATCCGGGAGCACGTAAACGATTGTGCTGTCCATGTGTAGCATCACCTACCCCTTTAAATCCATGACGCTTGACAACACCCTGAAATCCTTTTCCTTTTGAATTACTTATTGCGTCAACATATTCGCCTTCCTGAAACACATCGCCAACATTCACGACCTGTCCTAATTCAACTGTTCCGGTAAACTCATCCCTGAATTTTCTGAACTCAGCCACTTTTTTCTTAGGGCTTGTATTTGACTTGTCAAAATGTCCCTTCAGAGCTTTGGGTGTCCTTTTCTCTTTCCTCTCATCATAACTTAGCTGAATGGCCCTATACCCATCTTTTTGGAGGTCCTTCACCTGTGTTACCACACATGGCCCAGCTTCGATAAGTGTACATGAAACGCTACGACCTTCATCATCGTAAACGTTAGTCATTCCTATTTTTTTTCCTATTATTCCTGACATCTCTTTATATAAAATTAACTACCCGAAATAGGTAGTGGTCGACAAAAGGACTGCAAAGGTATTAAATAAATTTCAATGTTCAAAAACATTCAAATTTATTTGACATGTCTGCAGGCTCAAAAAAAGTCCCGCCTGCCTGCTGCAGGCAGGCCGGGGCGGGATTTTATTTATTGTATCTATCCAATCAGACTTTGATTTCTACATCAACGCCACTCGGCAACTCCAGTTTCATCAATGCATCTACGGTCTTGGTGCTATTTGAATAAATATCAACAAGCCTTTTATAAGTGCAAAGCTGAAATTGTTCCCTGGACTTCTTATTCACATGCGGGGACCTGAGAACCGTGAATACCTCTTTTTCAGTAGGCAAAGGAATAGGTCCGCTCACCACGGCGCCAGTAGTTTTTACAGCCCTAACAATCTTCTCTGATGATTTATCAACCAGATTATGATCATAGGATTTCAATTTAATTCTGATTTTCTGTGTCATATTAATAACTATTCACCTTTTACTTTTGCTATAATTTTCTGGGCAAGATTTTCAGGCACCAAATCATAATGTGAAAATGTTAAAGTGGCTGATGCCCGCCCTGATGAAATGGTCCTGAGGTCTGTAACGTAACCAAACAATTCGGATAGTGGCACATCTGATTTAATTACTTGCGCACCACCCTTGGTATCCATCCCTTTCATAATGCCCCGTCTTTTATTCAGGTCACCTGTTATGGGTCCGGTATATTCATCCGGGGTCACTACCTCTACTGACATGACCGGCTCCATTAGTTTTGGTTTCGCTTTAACAGCAGACTCCTTGAAACCTATTCTGGCTGCTAATTCAAATGACAGAGAATCAGAATCCACGTCATGAAATGATCCATGGAAAAGACGTACTTTCATCCTTTCAAGAGGATATCCCGCTAGTGGTCCATTTTTCATCGCTTCGGTGAATCCTTTTTCAATGGAAGGGATATATTCCCTCGGGATTACACCACCAACAATTTGATTAACGAATTGCAGACCAGGTTTTTCATAATCTTCATCCTGCGGGCCTATTTCAAACACAATGTCTGCAAACTTGCCCCGGCCTCCGGATTGTTTCTTATATACCTCACGATGCTCCACATTTCCATAAATAGCTTCCTTATAAGCAACCTGTGGTGCGCCCTGGTTTATTTCTACATTAAATTCCCGCTTTAGCCTGTCTATAATGATTTCAAGGTGCAGTTCACCCATTCCTCGCAATACAGTCTGTCCGGTTTCCTCATTGGTCAAAACCCTGAGGGTAGGATCTTCCTCCACAAGTTTGGATATCGCAACACCTAATCTGTCCTGATCGATTTGTTTCTTGGGCTCAATAGCATAACCAATAACAGAGTCCGGGAATGTAATAGATTCCAATACGATCTTATGCTTTTCATCGGTAAGGGTATCACCAGTCTTTATATTCTTGAATCCGATAGCAGCTGCAATATCTCCGGCCTCAACAAAATCAATTGGATTTTGCTTATTGGAGTGCATCTGCATCAATCTGGATATCCTTTCCTTTTTACCTGTCCTGGTATTAAAAATATATGATCCTGCATTTAATCTCCCAGAATAGGTTCTGAAAAAGGCGAGCCTTCCGACAAAGGGATCTGTTGCAATTTTAAATGCCAATGCGGAGAATGGCTTGCTGGCATCTGGCTCCCTGGTTTCTTCTTTATCATTAGCAGGATTGATCCCGGTAACCGGAGGCAGATCAAGTGGAGAAGGCAAATATCTGCAAACAGCATCTAACAACGCCTGTATGCCTTTGTTTTTAAAGGCCGATCCTGCAAGAACGGGTGAAAATGATAAATCAATCACAGCTTTCCTAATAGCTGTCATCATTTCATCTTCGGTAATTGAATCAGGATCCTCAAAAAACTTCTCCAGTATCTCATCATCGTATTCTGCAACACTTTCTACAAGCTTCTGTCTCCATTCCTCCACAGTTTCAACAAGATCTTCCGGGATATCCTCAATCATATAGGTCATTCCCTTATCCTCTTCATTCCAGATTATGGCCTTATTCTGAATTAGATCGACCACGCCACGGAAGGAATCTTCAGATCCAATGGGCACTTGTAATGGTATTGGATTAGCACCAAGCTTATCTTTTATCTCGTCAACCACGTTAAAAAAATCCGCTCCGGCCCTGTCCATCTTATTTACAAAACAGATCCTGGGAACTTTGTATTTATCAGCTTGTCGCCACACTGTCTCAGATTGAGGCTCTACACCAGAAACTGCACAGAATAGGGCAACAGATCCATCAAGAACCCTGAGTGACCTTTCTACCTCTACGGTAAAGTCAACATGGCCAGGGGTATCTATGATGTTAATCATATATTCTTTAGACTCGTTGGTCTGATGTCCCTGAATAGTAGGGTATTTCCAGAATGTGGTTGTGGCAGCAGAAGTAATGGTAATGCCTCTTTCCTGCTCCTGCTCCATCCAATCCATTACTGCTCCACCTTCATGTACTTCTCCCAGCTTATGTGTCAGGCCGGTATAGTAAAGAATTCTTTCTGTGGCAGTTGTTTTCCCGGCATCGATGTGTGCCATGATGCCAATATTTCTTAAATATTTTAAGTCTTTAATTGCCATTTCAAATATTAGAATCTGAAGTGTGAGAAAGCCTTGTTGGCATCCGCCATCCTATGAGTATCATCTTTCTTCTTTACAGCAGCACCTTCACCTTTTGAAGCAGCTACTATCTCACCGGCCAGTCTTTCCACCATAGTTTTTTCGTTTCTCATTTTCGCGTACCTGATCATCCATTTGATACCCAATGAAACTTTGCGATCTGGTCTCACTTCAGATGGCACCTGAAATGTCGCACCACCAACTCTTCTGCTTTTTACCTCAACAGCAGGCATAATATTATTTAATGCCTTCTTCCAGGTATCCAATCCGTTCTCGCCAACTCTGTTCTCAACTATTTCGATGGCATCATAAAAAGTCTTGTATGACAGGTTCTTTTTTCCTTGTAGCATCAGATTATTAACGAACCGGGTAACCAGCGTATCCTTAAACTTAGGATCAGGTAATAAATATCTCTTCTTTGGTTTTGATTTCCTCATCTCAAATAAATTTATTTAGTCTTAGGCTTTTTAGCACCATATTTAGATCTAGCCTGAAGACGGCCTTCAACTCCTGCTGTGTCAAGGGCTCCCCGAATGATATGATAACGAACACCTGGCAGATCCTTTACACGGCCACCTCTGATCAGGACAAGAGAGTGCTCCTGTAAATTATGACCTTCTCCCATGATATATGCGTTAACTTCGTTACCATTGGTAAGCCTCACCCTGGCCACTTTTCGCATGGCTGAATTAGGCTTCTTAGGTGTTGTGGTATATACACGGGTACATACCCCCCTCCTTTGCGGACATGAATCCAGAGCAGGTGACTTTGACTTTGACGATTTTGTTTTTCGTCCCTTTCTAACTAACTGTTGAATTGTTGGCATACAATTATATCGTTATTTTTTTATTCTCCTTGAAAATTTCGGACTGCAAAGGTAGGTAATTCCTATTACTATGCAAAATAATTTACCCCCATTAATTCAATCCTCTAAGCCTCTCCTACAGTACCCCCAAAATTGATCGGGAATTTCGGTGTATCCTCTGTTTTTTTAATATCACCAAATGTATCCTCGTATTTTCGTATATTATCGATCAGGGCATTTGATAATCTTTTGGCATGTTCAGGTGTTATCACAATTCTTGACTTAACCTTAGCCTTAGGGACACCAGGCATCAACCGTATAAAATCGATAACAAATTCACTGTTTGAATGTGCTATCATTGCCAGATTTGAATATATACCTTCGGCAATATCCTCTGTCAATTCAATATTAATCTGATTTGGTGCTGCAGGATTCTTATCTTTATTATCGTCTTCCATAATTTATTAATACTGTGGTTCTCTATGTTTTGTGAACTCCTCTTTGGATTCGATTAATTGTTCATATTCCTCTTTGGAAGATACGATCAACTTGCTATACTCCCTCATTCCAGTTCCAGCAGGAATCTGATGACCAACGATCACATTTTCTTTCAATCCTACCAGTCCATCACGCTTTCCTCTGATAGCGGCTTCACTGAGCACTTTCGTCGTTTCCTGGAAGGAAGCTGCTGAAAGTACACTCTGAGTTCCAAGTGAAGCCTGAGTAATACCTTGTAAGGTTGGCTTCGATACAGCTGCCATAGCATCCCGTACTTCTGCAATGGCCATATCCTTCCTTTTCAGACTTGAATTCTCGTCTCTGAGCCTTCTGGAAGAAATGATCTGGCCAGCTTTCAGAACCGCTGAATCCTTTGGATCGAGGACTACCTTTTTATCTAATACGGAGTCATTCTCTTCCCTGAACATCCACTTATCCACAACCTGTCCGGGCAGGAAGCTGGTATCTCCAGGCTCAATAATGACGACTTTCTGCATCATCTGCCTTACAATGATCTCGATATGCTTATCATTGATCTTCACACCCTGCAAACGATATACCTCCTGTATCTCGTTCACGAGGTATTCCTGTACGGCTGTAGGACCTTTAATTGCCAGAATATCGGCTGGTGTAATGGCTCCATCAGAAAGCGGTATTCCCGCCTTGACAAAATCATTATCCTGAACAAGTATATGTTTGGAGAGAGGGACCAGATATCTTTTCTTGATTCCATCCTTGGATTCAATAAAAATTTCCCTGTTACCACGCTTGATAGCTCCATAAGAAACAATACCATCAATTTCACTAACAACAGCAGGGTTAGATGGATTTCTGGCCTCGAATAATTCGGTAACCCTTGGCAAACCTCCGGTGATATCTCTTGTTTTACCAATCTGTCTTGGTATTTTACACAAGATCTGACCTGCCACGATCTTATCTCCCTTGTCAACTGCCAGGTGAGCCCCTACCGGGATATTGTATGATTTAACTTCATCTTTTGCTCCTTGAATTACAATCGCAGGGTTTTTGGTCTTATCCTTACTGTCGATAATCACCTTCTCTTTATGTCCGGTCTGCTCGTCAGATTCATCCTTATATGTTATGCCTTCTTCAATGAATTCATAATCAACCTTACCAATTAGATCCGACAAGATCACTGCATTATAAGGATCCCAGAAACACAGCTGGTCTCCTTTTTTCACTTTTGCACCATTTTTAATACTAAGGAAAGCGCCATAAGGCACGTGGTTACTGATCAGTTGTTTGCCTGTCTTTTCTTCCACGATTTTGATTTCGCCCGTACGGCCCATCACAACTTCCACATTTTCTCCTTCGGCATTTTTGGTTGTAAGATGCCGTAATTCTTCGAACTCAACCTTACCATCAAATTTCGCATTGATTCTGGCTTCAACTGCAATATTGGATGCGGTACCACCAACGTGGAAGGTACGAAGCGTAAGCTGTGTACCCGGTTCACCAATGGATTGAGCTGCTATTACACCTACAGCTTCTCCCCTTTGAACCATCAGGCCGCTTGACAGGTTCCTGCCATAACACTTAGCACAGATCCCCTGTTTTGTTTCACAAGTCAGTACCGACCTGATCTCGACCTCTTCGATTCCTCCATCTTCGATTTTTAAAGCGATTTCTTCTGTGATCTCTTCACCTGACCGGATTATAAGCTCATCAGTATGTGGGAGGTAAACATCATGCACAACAACCCGTCCTAATATTCTTTCTGATAGGGGTTCGACGATGTCCTCATTATCTTTCAATGCGGTTACTACAAGTCCTCGGAGTGTACCACAATCCTCCTCATTCACAACTACATCCTGAGCTACGTCAACCAACCTTCTGGTAAGATAACCGGCATCTGCAGTCTTCAGAGCGGTATCTGCCAATCCTTTTCGGGCACCGTGTGTTGAGATGAAATACTCAATCACATCAAGACCTTCTTTAAAGTTGGACAAGATCGGGTTTTCAATAATAGCACCAACTGAGCCCAGTAAACTTTTCTGTGGTTTTGCCATCAGCCCACGCATACCGCCAAGCTGCCTGATCTGCTCTCTGGAACCCCGGGCTCCTGAGTGCATCATCATGTAAATACTGTTAAACCCGTTTTCATCTTCCTGAAGTTCAGTCATCAGGGTATGGGTCAATTGAGAATTAATCCTTGTCCAGATATCAATAACCTGGTTATATCTTTCATTATCCGTGATCAGCCCCATGAAGTAATTATTCCATACTGATTCAACCTCTTCCTTGGCTTCTGCAATAAGGTCATTTTTAGTCGTTGGGATCTTCACATCATCAAGTCCAATGGAGAGGCCTCCTTTGTAGGCCATCTGGAATCCGAGTTCTTTGATATCATCAAGGAACTTTGCGGCTTTTGCCCCACCACAGATCTTATGTACATCAGAGATGATCTTCTGAAGCTTTTTCTTGGTCAGCAATTCATCAACAAAACCAACTTCTTCAGGGACATACTGGTTAAAAATAACCCTGCCCGCCACGGTATCAATCAGCCTGCTCTCCAATTCACCAATATCATTTCGAACATTCACCTTGACCTTTATGGGTGCATGAATGGAAACCATTCCCTCATTGATGGCTATAATAACTTCTTCCGGACTATAGAATAATCCACCTTCTCCTTTAACAGGAAATTGTTTTGTACTTTGCCTGCCCTTAGTTACATAATATAACCCGAGCACCATATCCTGCGAAGGAACCGCAATAGGTGCACCATTGGCCGGGTTTAAAATATTATGTGTAGAAATCATAAGAAGAGATGCTTCCAGGATCGCTTCCTGTCCAAGAGGTACATGAACAGCCATCTGGTCGCCGTCGAAGTCAGCATTGAAAGCTGTGCAGGTCAAGGGATGCAATTGAATGGCTTTCCCCTCTATAAGTTTTGGCTGGAAAGCCTGAATGCCCAGTCTGTGAAGTGTAGGCGCCCTGTTAAGTAATACAGGATGTCCTTTCAACACGTTTTCCAGGATATCCCAGACCACCGGATCTTTACGGTCTACAATTTTTTTGGCAGATTTAACCGTTTTCACTATCCCTCTTTCTATGAGTTTCCTGATGATAAAGGGCTTGAACAATTCAGCGGCCATATGCTTTGGTAAACCGCATTCGTGCATTTTAAGCTCAGGACCAACAACTATAACTGACCGTCCTGAATAATCCACCCTTTTACCCAGCAAATTCTGACGGAACCTTCCCTGTTTCCCTTTGAGCATATCACTCAGGGATTTCAATGCACGGTTACCATCTGATCTGACAGCGTTTACTTTTCTTGAATTATCAAACAACGAGTCAACAGCTTCCTGAAGCATCCTTTTCTCATTCCGCAGAATTACTTCAGGAGCCTTAATATCGATCAATCTCTTAAGCCTGTTATTCCTGATGATAACCCTTCTATAAAGATCGTTCAGGTCAGAAGTTGCAAACCGTCCTCCATCAAGAGGAACAAGTGGCCTTAGTTCCGGTGGAATAACCGGCACCATTCTGATGATCATCCATTCCGGCCTATTCTCTATTCTTGTTCTGGCCTCCCTGAAAGCCTCAACAACCTTTAACCGCTTCAAGGCTTCAGCTTTCCTCTGTTGAGAAGTATCTGTAGCGGCCTGATGTCGAAGGCTATATGATAAATGGTCAAGATCAATACGCTTAAGGACCATCTCAAGAGATTCTGCACCCATTTTTGCGATAAACTTATTAGGATCATCATCATCCAGCATCTGGTTTTCCCTTGGAAGCTTATCCATAATATCGAGATATTCATCCTCAGTAAGGAAGTCCATGGTATTGATACCATCCTCAGCTTTTAATCCGGGTTGTACGACCAGGTATCGCTCATAATAGATGATCTGATCCAGCTTCTTGGTGGGTAAGCCAAGAAGATAGCCTATTTTATTAGGCAATGATTTAAAATACCAGATATGTGCTACTGGGACGACAAGTTCAATGTGTCCCATCCGCTCTCTTCTCACCTTTTTCTCTGTAACTTCAACGCCGCAACGGTCACAAATTATACCCTTATATCTTATTCTCTTGTATTTTCCACAATGGCATTCCCAGTCCTTTACAGGGCCAAAAATCCGCTCGCAAAATAATCCGCCCATTTCTGGTTTATAGGTCCTGTAATTAATGGTTTCCGGTTGTGTGACTTCACCGTGGGAACTTTCAAGAATTGATTCCGGGGAAGCAAGACTAATCGTTACATTTGTAAAGTCACTTGTGATTTTTTTATTTTTTCTAAAAGCCATATTGGATATTGTCTATATTCTAAAGCTTGTTTCAAATTTTTATTCCATAGTTACCTCAAGGGCAAGACCTCTGAGTTCGTGCACCAGTACATTAAAGGATTCAGGCACATTCGCCTTAGTCATGTTCTCACCTTTAACAATGGATTCGTAGACTTTCGCTCTTCCGATCACGTCATCAGATTTCACAGTCAGCATTTCCTGAAGAACATTCGCCGCACCAAAAGCCTCGAGGGCCCAAACTTCCATCTCACCAAAACGCTGTCCACCAAATTGGGCCTTACCACCAAGGGGTTGTTGCGTAATCAGTGAGTATGGGCCAATTGACCTCGCATGCATTTTATCATCCACAAGATGCCCCAATTTCAGGATATAAATAACACCAACAGTTACCTGCTGATCAAATTTTTGCCCTGTCAGCCCGTCATAAAGATCTGTACGGCCGTACCTTGGTAATTTAGCTTCGTTAAGCTCCTTCTCCACATCCTGGATGGTCGCACCATCAAAAATCGGAGTAGCATACTTTTTGTCCAGTTTTAATCCGGCCCAGCCAAGTACAGTTTCATAGATCTGGCCAAGGTTCATCCTTGAAGGCACGCCCAAGGGATTCAGTACAATGTCTACGGGAGTTCCATCTTTAAGGAAAGGCATATCCTCTTCCCTGACGATCTTAGCCACAACCCCTTTATTTCCATGACGTCCGGCCATTTTATCTCCCACCTTAAGTTTACGTTTCTTAGCCACATACACTTTGGCGAGTTGTACAATTCCGGTCGGCAGTTCATCACCCACTTCAAGTGTGAATTTTTCTCTTTTGAAGGTTCCGGCAATTTCATTCCTGGTCTTATTAAAATTCTTCACCAGAATTTCAACAAGTCCATTTGTATGCTTATCATCCGTCCAGTTATCCAGTAGCAGGTCAGATATCAGGTTTACTTCCTCAGGAACATTGTAGGTGCTTTCATCCCTGTATATGTTTTTCTCAGGGAAGAAATTAGCTTCTATGTTTTCCTTTGTAAACTTAACCCCATTTGCCATGATCTCATCACCAAATTTGTGCTTAACACCCTGGCAGACTTTTCCTTCAAGTAACTTAGAGAGCTTATCGATAAAAGTAGCTCTAAGCTTTAACAACTCTTTACTGTAGCTATTTTTAAGGATTTCTACTTCCTTTTTCGATTTAGCCCGCAGCTCTTTATCTTTTTTGGGTCTGGCAAACAGCTTCGTTTCGATTACCACACCTTCCAACGATGGAGAAGCTCTCAAGGAAGCATCTTTAACATCTCCGGCCTTATCTCCAAAGATCGCACGCAGAAGTTTCTCTTCAGGAGTTGGATCTGTTTCTCCTTTTGGTGTTATTTTCCCTACCAGAATATCCCCTTCCATAACTTCAGCACCAATCCTTATTATTCCGTTTTCGTCAAGGTTTTTAACGGCCTCTTCACTGACGTTCGGGATTTCCGATGTTAATTCTTCTTCACCTCTCTTGGTATCCCGTACCTCCAATTCGAATTCCTCGATATGTATGGAAGTAAACACATCATTTCTTACAACACGTTCAGATACGACGATGGCATCTTCAAAATTATATCCCTGCCAGGGCATAAATGCTACCATCAGGTTTCTTCCAAGCGCCAGTTCACCCATTTCAGTAGCATAACCTTCACAAAGCACCTGTCCTTTCTTGATTTTCTGATTTTTGAAAACAATAGGTCTCAAATTAATACAGGTATCCTGATTTGTCCTTCTGAACTTAGTCAGGTCATAGGTCTTAACTTCACTATCAAATGTTGTCGTAGCTTCATCTTCCGAGAGGTTGTACTTTATGGTGATACGATTTGCATCAACAAAAGCAACAACACCCTCTCCTTCGGCTTTGATCAATGCTCTGGAATCCTCGGCCACACGACTTTCCAGTCCGGTACCTACAATAGGTGATTGAGGATTCATCAAAGGAACAGCCTGACGCTGCATGTTGGATCCCATTAGTGCCCTGTTTGCATCATCATGCTCCAGAAACGGGATCAGGGATGCCGCTACAGATACGATCTGGTTTGGCGCGATATCCATATAAGCTACCTTATCGCCTTCAATCAGTGGATAGTCCCCTTCATATCTGGCTTTCACCTTTTCATTTACAAATTTCCCGCCAGTATCCAGGGGTGCATTAGCCTGGGCTATGTAGAATGTATCTTCCTCTTCGGCAGTCAGGTATTCCACGTTTTCACTCATGGAGACTTTACCATCCTTGGACTTCCGATACGGAGTTTCGATGAATCCCATTTTGTTCACCTTGGCATGAACACAAAGTGAGGATATCAGTCCAATATTTGGCCCTTCCGGTGTTTCAATAGTACAAAGGCGCCCATAGTGTGTATAATGGACATCCCGAACCTCGAATCCTGCCCGTTCTCTTGAAAGACCGCCAGGACCCAGGGCTGACATACGACGCTTGTGCGTGATCTCAGCCAACGGATTCGTCTGGTCCATGAACTGCGAGAGCTGGTTTGTGCCAAAGAAGGAATTGATCACGGAGGACAATGTTCTTGCATTGATCAGGTCAACAGGCTTAAAGTCTTCATTATCCCTAACATTCATCCTTTCTTTAATGGTCCTGGCCATACGGGCCAGTCCGACACCAAACTGCTGATATAGCTGTTCTCCTACGGTTCGTACCCTTCTATTACTGAGGTGGTCAATATCATCAACCACGGCTTTGGAGTTGATCAGTCCGATCAGATATTTTACAATAAGCTCAATATCTTCGGTGGTCAATACTTTCTTTTCATAATCAGTATTAACACCAAGTTTTTTATTTATCCTGTATCTCCCTACTTCACCCAGATCATATCTCTTGTCACTGAAGAATAAGCTTTGAATAATATCCCTGGCCGTTTGCTCATCAGGTGCTTCAGTATTCCTGAGCTGCCTGTAGATCTGCTCAACTGCTTCCTTCTCAGAGTTGGAATTATCCTTCTGCAAGGTATTGTATATTATAGTATAATCCGCAATATTCGCTTCATTCTTATGAAGGATAATGGATTTTGATCCTGATTCGATGATGGTCTCTATATCTTCTGCCTGAATAACCGAATCCCTTTCCAGGATAACTTCATTTCGGTCGATGGATACAACCTCTCCGGTATCTTCATCAACAAAGTCTTCAATCCATGTTTTCAATACTCTTGCGGCAAGTTTCCTGCCAACCACCTTTTTCAGGTTAGTCTTTTTTGCAGGAACTTCTTCAGAAAGTCCAAAAAGATCAAGAATATCTTTATCAGAGCCATAACCAATAGCCCTCAACAAAGTCGTAACAGGGAATTTTTTCTTGCGATCAATGTAGGCATACATTACAGCATTCACATCTGTAGCAAATTCGATCCAGCTGCCTTTGAATGGGATGATCCGTGCTGAATACAATTTAGTTCCGTTTGTATGCATGCTCTGGGCGAAGAATACCCCCGGAGACCTGTGCAATTGAGAAACTATGACACGTTCAGCTCCATTTATTACGAAAGATCCTTTCTCAGTCATATATGGAATATTCCCGAGAAATACCTCTTGTTCAATGGTTTCAAAATCCTCGTTGTCCTCGTCATTACAGGATAACCTCAATTTTGCTTTAAGAGGAACAGAATAGGTAAGGCCCCTGTCGACAGATTCTCCCACTGAATATTTGGGTGGATCGACCATGTAGTCAACAAATTCCAGTACATAGTTCTCCCTCGAATCAGAGATCGGGAAATTTTCCGAGAACACCTTGTAAAGACCTTCCTGAATTCGTTTTTCAGGTGGTGTTTCTAATTGGAAGAAGTCCTGGAATGATTGGAGTTGTACATCAAGGAAATCAGGGTAATCAATAATAGTCTTAATTGAGGAGAAATTTATTCTCTCTTTTTGATTTGTTATAGCCAAGATTTTAACTATTTAATGATCGTTAAATAACACTCGACAAGGCCAAACGGCCTCATCTTATTTAGAAACTAGAAATGTGCTTTCGTTGGCACATACAGCAAAAGACCTGACTGGAATTGCCAGGCCTGAAAATCATCTTACCATTTATTAAATAAACAAATGGTCAAGCTTATTGTAGTTCTACTTCAGCGCCGACTTCTTCTAAAGCTTTTTTGATACCTTCAGCTTCATCTTTTGCCAATCCCTCTTTTACAGGTTTTGGAGCAGCGTCTACTAAATCTTTAGCTTCTTTTAGGCCTAAGCCTGTTAATTCTTTAACCGTTTTAACTACTTTAAGTTTTTGAGCTCCTGCTGCCTTGAGAATCACGTCAAACTCTGACTTTTCTGCGGCTGCTTCAGCTGCATCACCACCGCCTGCTGCAGCAACAGCTACAGGTGCAGCAGCAGCTGCCGGCTCAATACCATATTCGTCCTTTAAAATAGTTGCCAATTCATTAACCTCTTTAACCGAAAGATTAACCAACTGCTCAGCGAATGCTTTTAAATCTGCCATTTTTAACTATATTATTTTATTATGTTATACTTTAATCTTTTTTTTCAGACAATGTTTTAATTATACCAGCCAATTGATGCTCTCCACTTTGCAATGCAGAAATAACATTTTTAGCCGGTGACTGGAGCAATGTAATGATCTCGCCGATCAGTTCTTGCTTTGATTTGAGTTTACTTAATGCTGACAACTGGTCGTTACCAATATAAAGTTCTCTTTCAATGGATGCTCCTTTAAGAATTGGAATTTCTCCTTTATATTTTTTTCTATACTCAGTAATGACTTTTGCCGGGATGTTCCCGTTTTCAGGTGTAAACAAGATCCCTGAAAAACCTTTTAATACTTTGTTGGTCTCAAAATCACTATAATCGGTCTCAACCTGGTCAAGTGCTTTCTTGATCAATGTATTCTTAAATACTTTATACTCTATTCCCTTTTCAAAGCACATTCTTCGGAAATCGTTCACTTCTGCGACAGTCAATCCTGACGCATCTGTAATGTAGAAAAAATTATTATTGCTAAATCTTTCTACCAGTTCTTCTATTACCTGAGCTTTTTCTTCTCGATTCATAACTATATACCTGGAATGCTGTTTTTATCAATTGGAATACTTGGACTCATCGTACTGGAAAGATAAACACTTTTCACATAAGTCCCTTTTGCTGAGGATGGTTTCAACTTTGCAATGGTATTCAGGATCTCCTCAGCGTTATCCAGAATTTTATCTGCATCAAATGAAGTCTTTCCAATACTAGTATGAATAATGCCGAATTTATCGACTTTAAAATCAATTTTTCCCTGCTTGACCTCTTTAACGGTTTTTCCAATGTCCATGGTTACCGTACCGGATTTTGGATTAGGCATCAAACCCCTTGGTCCCAGAATCCTTCCTAATTTACCAACTTTCGCCATAACACTGGGCATGGTAATAATGACATCCATATCTGTCCAGCCACCCTCTATTTTTTTAACGAGATCATCAAGGCCTACGAAATCAGCGCCTGCATCTTTGGCTTCCTGTTCTTTTTCAGGTGTGCAGAGCACACAAACTTTTACCTCTTTTCCTACACCATGGGGTAAAGATACAACACCTCTTACCATTTGATCAGCCTTCCTTGGGTCCACGCCCAATCTGACGTCGATGTCAATGGAAGAATCAAATTTGGTAAAGGTCATTTCTTTTATCAGGGAAGAAGCTTCTTCAAGTGAATACTCCTTTCCTTTTTCAATTTTACCTACGGCTTCTTTTTGCTTCTTTGTTAATTTTGCCATCTTATTGAACTTTACTTATCCCAGGGTGCTCTACCCGTTACTTTTAATCCCATGCTTCTTGCGGTTCCTGCCACCATCTTCATAGCTGACTCCACTTTAGGAGCATTTAAATCAGGCATTTTTATTTCAGCGATTGAACGTACCTGATCCCAGGTAACCGAACCAACTTTTAATCTGTTAGGTTCTGCAGATCCCTTCTTTAGCTTGGAGGCTTCCAGCAACAATACAGAGGCCGGAGGGGTTTTTATAACAAAGTCAAATGATTTGTCAGAATATATGGAAATCACAACAGGTAATACCTGCCCCATTTTATCCTGGGTTCTTGCATTAAACTGTTTGCAGAATTCCATAATATTCAAGCCCTTACTACCAAGAGCAGGCCCAACCGGAGGTGAAGGGTTTGCCTGCCCCCCTCTAATCTGCAGCTTCAAATATCCACTTATCTCTTTAGCCATTTTGCTAATCTTGTTTTTCTACCTGCATGTAATTCAATTCGACCGGCGTATTCCTGCCGAATATTTTTACCATGACATTTAATTTCTTTCTTTCTTCAAAAACTTCTTCGACCGTTCCTGTAAATCCGCTGAATGGTCCATCCATAACTTTTATGGATTCTCCAACAATAAACGGCGTCCCAAGCTTTTCTTCCATGTTGTCGATTTCATCAACCTTACCAAGGATCCTGTTAATTTCCGACTGTCTAAGCGGCACAGGTGTCTTTGATGATCCGTCACCAGTATCATTTGCTCCAAGGAAACCGATAACACCGGGAACACTTTTTACCACATGATATGCTTCACCATGTGATAGATCGGCAGAAACGAGAACATAACCAGGGAAGAAATTTCTTTCTCTTACCCTTTTTTTACCATTTCTCATTTCATACACTTTTTCCGAAGGAATAAGCACCTGTGGAATGTATTCCTCAAGTTTATTTCGGGCAATCTCATTTTCCAGGTAAGTTTTTATTTTCCTTTCCTGTCCACTGATCACCCGCAATACATACCATTTCTGCTCACCCATCCGGCTATAATTAGAATTTAAAAAGCGTTATAATACCAGTTCAATATATTGTCGAAAGCCAGATCAATCAGGCCAATAACAATTGAGAAGATCAATGAAGCAACCAATACAAGGATTGAACTGTTTTGCAAGTCGTTATATTTTGGCCAACTCACTTTATGGCGTAATTCCTCGTAGGACTCGATAATATATTGTTTAATTTTTTTCATTGATCACATTCCATTTTTGCACGGGTGGAGAGACTCGAACTCCCAGCCAATGGTTTTGGAGACCACTACTCTACCAATTGAGCTACACCCGTCTATCGCCCAAAAGGGCTGCAAAGGTAGTTACTTTTTTAAA
>JAHEGY010000114.1 GCA_024644875.1 Cyclobacteriaceae bacterium | reverse complement strand
CAAAAAACAAGGAGCATTTTCAAGATCCTATGGGCTCAGTTCACCGAAACCATGGTATTAATCCTGATCATTGCTGCCATTGTCTCTCTTTTCCTCCAACATTGGCTTGAAGCTTTTTCCATTCTGGCCATCGTCGTCTTATTTGCGATTCTGGGTTTTATCCAGGAGTACAGGGCAGAAAAAGCCATGGCTGCCCTGAAAAAACTGGCGAAACCTATGGTTCGGGTATTACGGGATGCTAATATCCTGGAGATTTCCTCCTCAGAACTTGTTCCGGGTGACATCGTGTTGATTGAAAATGGTAATATTGTCCCCGCTGACTGCAGAATTATAGAAGCACATAATCTTCGCATCCAGGAATCGGCACTAACAGGTGAATCCCTTGCAGTTAATAAACGTGCTGACGCATTGGAGGAAGAAAACATTCCCCTGGGTGACAGGAAGAATATGGTCTACCTGGGAACTGTAGTAACGCAGGGAAGAGGAAAAGGCATTGTTACAGATACTGGGATGTCTACAGAACTCGGTTCGATAGCAACCATGCTTCAGCAGGTAAAATCAGAACAGACACCACTCCAGAAGCGGCTCGATAATGTAGGTAAGATATTGGCTATTGCCGGAGGAATTATTGCTTTCCTGATAGCCCTTTTTGGTTTCTTAAGGGGTGAAGATATCGGGGAAATGTTCCTGGTAGCGATCAGTGTGGCGGTTGCTGTTGTACCGGAAGGATTACCTGCCGTGGTTACTGTCACTTTAGCGATTGGGGCGAGAAGGATGCTTGCCAGGAATGCACTGATCAGAAAATTACCTGCGGTGGAAACCTTAGGATCAGTCACAGATATATGTTCAGATAAGACAGGTACCTTAACCCAGAACAAAATGACGGTGACGTATATAGGTACCCCTCAGAATACCATCCATCTGGATGGCACAGACTCAAATCTGAAAGACATAAAATTTAATAATCCGGATCCATCCATATCTCCCATCTTAATTGCGGCAAGCCTTTGCAACGACTCTTCCGTTTCGAATGGAAATGAAGGAAAATCTGAGGATACAGTCATTGGTGACCCTACAGAAGCAGCTTTGGTGGTCGCAGCTAATAGATTCTCACTTAATAAGAAAGATCTAGAAATCTCTTTCCCGAGAATCGGTGAGATCCCGTTTGACTCAGATAGAAAGAGAATGACCACAGTTCATCGTGCAAATGGCGGATTAAATTCTGATTTATTGGGTTTTACCGGATTGGAGCAAAAGTCAGGATCACCAACTGTGTCATTTACAAAAGGGGCATTTGATGTCTTGCTTAAAATGTCATCCAGGATATTGTTTAATAATGAAATTGTAGGCCTGGATGATAATTTACGAAACACCCTTATCAAGACCAATAAGGAAATGGCTGAAAAGGGCGTTCGTGTGCTGGGTGTTGGTTTTAATTCCTTTGAAGAAATTCCGGAAGATACCAGGACTGAAAAAGATATCGTACTTCTGGGATTAATAGGCATGATAGATCCACCACGGGAAGAGGTAAAACATGCGGTGATAAAATGTAAGACGGCCGGGATCCGGCCAATTATGATAACGGGTGACCATCCTCTGACGGCCAATTACATTGCCAATAATCTGGGCATTTCCGAAGATAATCATGTGGTCACAGGCTCTGAACTAGAACTGCTTTCTGATACTGAATTAAGGAAGGTAGTAGATAAGGTATCAGTCTATGCCCGGGTTTCTCCGGAGCATAAGCTGAGAATAGTTCGGGCATTACAGAAACAGGGACATATAGCTGCTATGACCGGCGATGGCGTTAATGATGCACCAGCCCTGAAACAGGCCGATATAGGAGTCGCCATGGGTATCACCGGGACAGATGTATCAAAAGAAGCTTCGGACATGGTCCTGCGGGACGATAATTTTGCCACTATTGTAGCTGCCGTTGAGGAAGGGAGGGTCATTTATGATAACATCCGAAAGTTTGTGAAGTTCTCTATTGCCGGAAACCTTGGAAAGGTGCTGGTCATGATCCTGGTTCCTATAATCACTATCATGATGGCAGGCCTGGGATTAGATCCGATCACTATTCCTCTGGTCCCCTTGCAACTATTGTGGCTCAACCTGCTTACTGACGGATTACTTGGCCTGGGCCTGGGAGTGGAACCCGCTGAGTCCTTAACTATGAAACGGGCACCATTATCTCCAAAATCGAATATTTTCAGTGATGGTGTAGGAGGACAGATCCTAAGAACAGGATTTATTATTGGTATCATATCCATCTCCATAGGTATTATTGCCTGGGCTGATCAGAATCCCAAATGGCAAACCATGACCTTCAGTGGTATCGCTTTTGCACAAATGTGGCAAGCCCTGGCAACAAGGTCCTTCAAAGATTCTGTTTTTAAGACAGGACTTTTTACCAACAAGGTGATGTTTTATATGATCATCCTTACTTTTCTGATGCAACTGGCAGCACTATATGTCCCATTCCTGCAGGTTTTCCTTTCAACTCAAGCTTTAACACTTAATGAATTGCTGATATGTATAGGAGTCAGCGGATTGGTCTTGTTTGAAACTGAAATTGAGAAGGCCATCTCCAGATACAGCCGGATGAAATTTTAACTACCATCCTTCCCAGCCGACAGGCCACCGGGGATCGTTGATGTCATAAACAAAAGAGTTAAGATGCTGATCACATTGCTTAAATGCATAACTGCGGGGATATTGAGGTCGTATGCCCGCATTAAAATTCATAAATTGATACCCCAATTGATGAGCCGAAGCACCGAAGAATCCATGTACAGGTGCCTCTGTATCATCTGTATAAAACAAGTTTCCTTTTATCCTTGCCGGTTGTGGGTCAAAGATGCTTCCTACATTCGCACTTTGGTCATACAAAGCATTCCAGAATTTATAGGCATTTTCTGTCAGAGAATATTGATGTATATGGATAAGGTAATAGTCATTGCTGAAATGTTCAACAAAGGATACCGGCATATATATTTTGTTACCGTTAAAATCCCTGTCAGAAATGACAGAGATCCTGTTGATATCAAATTCTTGTTTAAAACAAACCCTAGTTTCAAAATCATTGACCATATCAAACCTGTAAAAGCCATCCCATTTCCACCGGTAATAGTTTTTCTCATCGACCGGATCATCTACAACCACATAAACTTCATGACCCTGTTTCTGAATTTCAGATATAGGATTAAAAATATAGTAAATAGAATCGATGGCGGGTACTGGCAGCATTTCTTCCGGCAGGGATTCTATCGTTTTACCTTCGGCTGTGTTTATCGATAAGGTATATACCCTGCCAATCTCACCGGTAAATCCAGGGTCTGTCTTATAGATCCCGGGTCTTCCTTCGTATAAAACTTCTTCCCATCCTGTATCATCCCGTATAATAACCAACGCACCGGATACCGGGGGATTGTTCCCTTCTGTACCACCTGAATAGGCACTACTGTAGGAAAGCTTTACCTCATATGGACCTGGTTCATTGGTGATCAATCCATCAACAACGACCTGTGGTTCAATTACTTCATATTCCACAGATATGGGGACCTCGCAAGACAGCAGGAAAAAAATACCCAGTACCAGCAGAAATGCCTTCCCAGAGGAGACCTTAAGTATTTGCCATATCATTTCCCGTATGCTCATCAGAATTTGAAATTATAAGTAATGGATGGAAATGCTGTACCAATAACAGACAATTTATAGGCTTGTGGAACTGCCCCGTTCTCTGCTCTGAAATATACTGAATAGGCATTTTTCCGCGCAAAAAGATTATATACGGAAAATGTCCAGCTGCCATCCCATTTTTTTCTTTTCTTGAGGTTTCCTGCCAGTGTAAAACTAATGTCCAGCCTGTGATAATCAGGAATACGGTATTGATTTCTTTCACCATAGCCTGCCACAGTAAAACGGTCAATTATATACTTATTTTCAGGAAATGTTGCCGGACGGCCTGACATGTATATGTAATTGCCTGAGAATGACCACCGGCGGGTAATCTGATAATGCCCAGTCAACGTCAGGTCATGAGGCCTGTCATAATAAGTCGGGTAATAATCGCCATTATTAATGGTTTCTTCCTCATCCAGCCCAATCACTTTCCTTTCCGATCTGGAATAAGTATAGGCGATCCAGCCGGTTAGTTTTCCCAGTTTTTTCCTGATGAATAACTCGACACCGTAAGCTCTTCCATCTCCGTGTATCAGTTCCTCTTCAATATATTTATTCAGTACGAGCCTGGCCCCGTCTTTATATTCCAGTATATCAGTAATGTCCTTATAGAAGACCTCTACCGAGGTTTCAATTGAATTTTCAAGAAAATTCTTAAAATAACCAATTGAATACTGGTTACTATATTGTGGTCTGATATACAATCCGCTCGGCTTCCAGATATCGATTGGTGTAACGGCCATAGTATTCGACAGAAGGTGGATGTATTGATACATTCGGTTGTATGAGAATTTCAATGAACTGTTTAAAGGGAGCCCCATCCTGAAACTCAGGCGTGGCTCCAGTCCTCCATAAGAATTGATAACTTCCCCCTTATCATACGATTCCACATCAATAAATGACTCCTCTGAAAGCGGCACGCCTTCCGTATATATATTTACTTCCGAAGGACCAGTTTTTTGAAAATAGGAATACCTGATGCCTCCCATTATGGTATATTTATCTGAGATAGCCCATTCATCCCCTGCGTATATAGCAAACTCATTGGCGTATTCATCTGAGATGGAGATGGGCAATACCGATGATTGTTCTCCCGGCACTAAATCACCTTGAAGGAAAGAATACCTGATATAACTACCTCCAAAATTTAATTTGTTCTTTTCCCCTGTTCCCCATGAAAAATCTGCTTTTAAGCTTTTATTGTCAATGCCGGCATCCCAGTCGAAGGCATAATTATTTTCTTCATTTCCAACCCCGTACTGATATCTACTTATAGCTCCGGTAAGACTCCCGACCAGATTTTCTCCGAATAAATGATTCCAGCGAAGAGACAGGTTATTCGTACCCCAGTTGTAGGCTGTATCAGAAGGTAATACAAATTCATCTTTACTGGAATAATATGAAATATGCATTGTATTCTTCTTATTGATATTGTAGTTCAGCTTTGCATTAGCATCATAAAACCATGCTGAGCTGTTCTTCAATTCCGCATCAGGCAATAGTCTCATGAGGTAATCGCTATAGGATATCCTTCCGCCCAGGGTTACAGAAAGTTTGTCTTTAATAACCGGTATATCCAGTGTTAACCTACTTGCGATCAGGCCAATTCCCCCCTTTCCGGAAAATTTATCCTGAACCTGCTCCCTGGTCTTTACATCGAGTACAGAAGAAAGTCTTCCTCCATATTGAGCTGGGATCCCTCCTTTCATTAAAGTAACATCCTGAATCAGGTCCTGGTTGAATCCGGAAAAGATCCCGAATAGATGTGAAATATTATATATAGGCGTTTCATCAATCAGGATCAGGTTCTGGTCGACGCTTCCACCCCTGACATTAAATCCCGAGGCCCCTTCCCCAACGGTGGTTACACCAGGTAAAAGCAATAAGGTCCGCACAACGTCCACCTCACCCATAAATGCCGGGATGCCCTTTATGGTCATGATATCCAGTTTTGTTTTTCCCAGTGCCACATCACTCACATTCTGGTCCAAAGCCTCTTCACTGACGACCACCTCTGTGAGTGTAATGACCTTATCTGTCAGGGTAAAGTCCAGTGTGGTGTCCCGGGTAAGGCTTAACTGCTGGATTTGGGGTTCGAGTCCAACTGAATTGGCTTCAAGAGCATATACACCGGTTGGAATGATAATCGAATAATTCCCTTCGAGGTCTGTTGCAGTTCCGGTATCCAGCTGATGAATATAAACAGTGCTGCCGATGAGTGGCTCCTCCGTATTTAAGGACCTGACATATCCTGAAACCACAACATTGCGCCTGAAATTTCCATCATCAGTATATTCACTGAATACCTGGCTTCTCTCCTGCCAGGCAAGAATATATTGCCATTCTGAATAAGGTACCAACTCAAGGCCATACCTCAGGAGTGTATTTTTTACTTCCTCAATATCATTGAATTCATTTGGAATTTCTGTTGAAATGCTGTCTATCCATTCAGTTCTGTAGTAAAACTTAACATCCAGATCCTTCTCTGCCTTTGCGAGAAATGGGATAAGTCCTTTTGAAATGGTTTTAATTGGCTGGTCCTCCTGCCCGAATAATGTCCCATATCCTACAGAAAGGATAAAAAGTGCCTTAAGGAAAACACCTAATGTAATACGATATGTTCTATCAATATCTTTCAATTCAATTGATAACTGGTTTTTCAATTATTATGATCTTTCGGTCATAAAACATTTTTCCTGATTTATTGATGCCCAGTACTTTAACTTCCATATCCGATACCAGGTCATTAAAATAAAAATCTAAAATCGTTTCCGAATTCTGCTCATATTCTAAAACCGGATTCCAGTAAACGACCGGATCAAAACCTGGTAATGGTTTTGAAATTAATACTTCAGACATTTGTTCCTGAATAATTTTTTCTGGTTTATGGAAACCCGCCATTTCTATCCTGGTCCCAAAAGGTATATCAATTGGTTCTTTGGTATAAATCGCCACAACACCGCCATTCGCCACTGGGCCAAAGTATTTCAGTTTGGCTTCTCTTACGATAACGTCAATGTTTTTAACGAGTGTAATATCCATATTCAGAATAAAATCATTGTCCTTAACGATCTTCCCATTTACGAGAAACAAAGGATCCGGAAAAATATCGGCGTTTGCGGAGTGATATATTCTGATACGGGTTTTTCCATCAATTTTGAAGATCTTAACATTAGGTAATAATTCAACAATCACCTCCCGCATATCATTGAGTTGAATGTAATCATCAAGATCATAGGACAGGTCAGGTTTGTCGTAGATCTTATTGCCGGCGTAGATGTCTATATCAGGCATTTGACTTGCATCAGCATAAAATTTTGAAAATTTTTGATCCAGGTGGCGGGTTTGTATGAAATTCAGGAATGCTGGATTCGTCCATATATTTCCAATAATGGGCGGGGGATCAAAATCCGGCTTGACATGAATCGTATCGAGTAAAATCCGTTCATCTTCCCCGATACTGAGAATCAGTTCATTATTCCGGTTATGAAAGTATATATCATCAAACTCAAAATTTCCTTCCCTGTCAGTGAACTGAAAGTTATATCCCGGGTTTTCCCCGGTTTGGGTAAACGTAAGTGCCCTTACACTTAATGGCTCTTCTGTCTGTTCATCAACTATCTTGCCTCTCAATGCAAGTTCCTGTTCCGGATTATATACAGGTTGATTACGTTTGAGTCTAAGTGTTCCTCTTAGATCACTTATGATATAATTTTCCAGTAACAACCGTTCTGACTGCTGATCTTCCCTTGTTGAGATCCCGGCATAATAGGTAAGATTCTTATAAGAAATCTGTTCATGAGCATAGGTTGCCGGATATCCTGTAACAAAATCCTGGAATTGTCGCGTATCGCGGACCAGTACGGACAAAATGGTTGGTACCTTGGTGGCGGTTGGACTTGTTAAGCGTACCTGGCCTGAAAACTGTTTACGGGGAAAGTATTGTGATTTATCCTTTAAAATGAAGAGGTTGTTTTCCTTTCTCTCATGTATAAATATTGTTTTTTGCCCTAAAATCCCATATCCATCAGCTTTGACATAAACGATATTTTCTCCGGAATAAAGATTATCTTTTTCAATCGTCAGGTTTTCAACCTTAGTTCTGAGCTTTAGTTTTTCCAATCTTCGATCCGAAAATTTACCCCGAGCAAAAACTTCGACATTCCTATACTGATCGTAATTTTCATCGAAATTCAGGCCCAGATGAATCTGGGAAGCTCCAGGGCTATCAGATATCCTGACAATGCATCTTACAGATTCAGGTTGCGGAAACTCAATTAACCTGTTATTTTTATTCTCGTCAGTAATCAACAAGGAATAATCATTAATTGTCTTTCCTTTCAGAACAAAGCTACCTGTACCATCCGGATTGATAGAAAAATTTTTAAGACTATCTCCATTCTGGTTATCAATGATCCAGGCATCGAGGGATTTTCCTGTTCCGTCAAATGATTTAGAGCGTACAACAATGGTGTTATCAATGTCTTCAAGTATGCGACCTCCATCAATAAAAATTGAGAAATCGGGTATTTCAGAATTTGGGGATATCTCGATCGGATTTTCCCGAATATCATTTGGGGAAATCAGATACACTGGGACATAGTGGATCAATTCATCACAAAACCCTATCTGATAAAAAGTATACCCCCTGATCCAGTACCAACCTGAAGCATTTATTTTATCGGTTACAAATTGTCCGGGACTCGATCCACTGCGGACATCATGCTTATGATTGAATAAAATATTTCCTCTTTCATCGAGTAGCTCAACATAGGCTGTCTGGCTGGGTACTTTTTCCTTCCCATCTTCCGGATTGTATAAATATAAGTTATAGTTGATGCCGGATCCAATTTGGTAAAAGGGTTGGTCTGATACAATAAAGGTTTGTTCCAAGTCCTGGGCTTCCGCACGTATAAAAAATCCCAGATAAAGGATAATAATACCTAAATAAAAAAATGCCTTACTGCTCATCCAACAAATAAAAAAAAGGAAAACAAATCTAATTATAATACCTGAATAATACGTTATTCAGAAAGCAGGAATAATAGATAGTAAGGCGCCAGGAAGCCCGATGGGTTTAATATTCCTTACGTGATCACTCCTGCGCAAAAATATTGGTAGAGAACAGAAATGCGAATGTGATCAATACCAATATCCCAACCAATCCATAGGTTAGGGATTCTGATCCTGTCAGGGCAACTAAGATCAGCAAAATACATCCTGCAAAGAGGGTAATGAGGTATCCAACAAATAATTTAAACAGTTTATTCATCTTTAGTAATTTATCATTTCAAGAACGAGATATCGAAATATAAGACATAATGGTCTTAATTGCCAGAAATCTAATCGTAGTTTTTCATTACGCTCCCACAGACTCAAATTCCTTTTCTACTGGAATCTCCTCTTCGATAAAGTACATATCGATGTCTCCAACATTCTTTGCATAGATCTTCCCCCGGTGGTGACACTTATATTGATCCTTAACCAGGTTATAGGTGGCCTCAGAGATATTCACTTTCCCTACTTCCCCATTGGATTCCATCCTGCTGGCTATATTGACCGTATTGCCCCAGATATCATAGGCATATTTTTTCTTACCTACCACCCCGGCAACGATAGGGCCTGTATGAATCCCGACACGCAGATCCCAACCTACTTCTCCCTTTTCCTCATATTCCCGCTTTCTCTTATTGATGTATTCCTGCATAGCCAGTCCCGCCTTAACGATATCGAGGGGGTGTGTTTTATTTGGAAGGGGTATACCGCCGGCACACATATAGGCATCCCCGATGGTTTTAATTTTCTCCAGGCCGAATTGACCTACGATATCATCAAAGGCATGGAAATAATCATTCAGGTGTTCCACCAGTTCATTAGGTGTCATACCTTTAGATATCGAGCTGAATCCTTTAAAGTCAGTGAAAAGAACTGAGACATTCTCATAGTAGCGAGGAGTAGCTTCCCCCTCAGCCTGCAGTTCTCTTGCTATCTCTTTTGGCAGGATATTTAGGATCAGGCTTTCGATTTCGGCGTTCTGTTTATCAAGTATCTTATTGATCCTGGCTTTCTCCCGGTAGTTCCTGTACATGATCACCGCAATCGCCATAATTAATACCAGCCCCCCCAGAATACCATAGATCATTGCTCTTTGCCTTTTTACCTCTGCTTCTTGTAAAGCTTTCTCTGTTGTCAGAAGCGTTATCTCCTCTTCCCGCTTATCCAACTCATAGGTGAACTGCATTCGTTCAATCTTCTTGTCATTCTCAGCATTATAGATCTCGTAATTTATTTCCGTTAAAAGGTTCTGGTATTTGAAGGCATTATTGAAATCACGCAATTCTGAATAGGCCTGTGCCAATCCTTCATAAGCCACTTGAAGTTCATCCGGGGTTCCAATCTCTTTGGCCAGTATTTCAGCTTCAAGATAAGGTTCGATGGCGCTTTTATAATCTTCCATAAGGAGATAGGTGTCCGCAATTCCATTCAGAGATTGAGTCTGTTGTACCTTGTCCTTATATTCCAGAGCCAAATCAAAGGCATCCTGATGGAATTTTATGGCTGATGGATATTCACCCATTTTTGCATACAACTTACCTATATTATTGAGGGTATAGGGTGCTCCAGAACCATCACTTAGTTCATAAGCTTCCAGCGATTTTTCATAGTAAATCAGTGCGGAATCATATTTCTCTTCCAGGAAGAACAATTCTCCAATGTTCGCAGTGGCCAGGCCGACAACATAGTAGTCTCCAAAATCCTCACTGAAATTGTATGCACGCATAAAATAATCAAGTGACATTTCATAGGTTTCAGGATTGGTAGCATAGGCTGCACCTATATTGAAGTAAGCATTTGACATCCTGTATTTATCTTCAGCCTTCTCTGCAGTCCTGGCAGCCTTAAGATAATATTCCACACCGGTTGCCTCATCTCCCTGATCGTAATATACAGTACCGAGATTATTTAACAAATTGGACACCCCGGAATTGTCTCCTATGGAGTCATAAACTGCCATAGACTGTTTCCAGTATTCTATTGTTTCAATATAATCGGATTTTATATAGTATCCGAGACCCATATATTTCAATGCCAGAGCCACCCCTTTGTAAAATCTAATTTGTTCGCCTAATTCCATGGCTTCGAGGGCATACATGATGGCCAGGTCGGGCTGTGTGGTATAGAGCAATGAACTCAGCTCATTCAGAGTGTTAACCTTTGTGGAATCCTCTTTCAGGGTTTCCACGACTGCCTTCAGACTATCAATTTCCTGGTCCTGTGCGAAGCTTGTCAGCGTGAGGGTATTTAGAATTATAAGAGCTATGTAGGTGTAAAATTTCATCCAGAGTATCCCGAAATTCCTTAAATGTACAAAATTTTAATAAACATGACAACAAACAAATTATGGTCGCTATCACACATTACGAACAAATAAAAAGGGGAAATGTTCATCTCCCCTTTTTATACTATTTTTAAATTTTTAGTCTACTCCTTTATAAATCTTAATACATTTTCCTTACCATCCACATTAACTTTAAGAATATAGATGCCGAGGTTTAATTCAGAAACATCTAATTCCACAGTATTTGGCGATGAATTCCAGTATGTATTCACGTCATGATATTTGCCTTGTGAATCAAATAAAGCAATATCTATATTGGAATCCTGATCCCCCACAATATTGATAAGGAATCGGTCCGTTGCCGGATTTGGATAGACAACAACTGATCCAGCTTTTAATTCATCTTCGATCAATTCCATATCAGATGTTTCAGTTGTGCTGTCTGCTATTCTGGCGTTAAACAGACTATTACAACCTCCTTCTTCTACATTGGCAGAACTTGTGGTGGCTGTAGTATTGAATGAATTAGAATTTGACAGATACCAGGTAATAGGATCTCCATCAAATGGAACCCGGAAAAGCCTTTGTTCCAAAGAACTGGTTCCACTGGGCAAGAAAATTGTTTCCACTTCACTAATATCAAAATTTCCTGATCCCTCTATATAATTGTTTTCCCCATAAGGAATCCGAACTTCGGCATCATTAGGATTCTCATAGGAGAAATATGCGAAGTATCCATAGTCCGTAAATTCATCAGTTTCATTGAATTCCACACACTCAGTAAATGCCCTGAGTTTCCTTCCGGTGGGATTAACATATATTTCCCCGGATATCACCTGAATTGTGTAATTTGCCGGATTAGCCAGACTTGGAACAATATCTGCACTACCTGGTTCGGTTATCTCCTCAATCGGTGTTCCATCTTTTTTCAAAGTATAGGATACCACAGGTCCCTCAGGTGGGAATACGTATTCCGGTGTTTCCTGGTATACTAATCCCGCATTGAACTCTTCCTCATTATAAGAATACAAAGGAGTTGGATCATCGCCTTCATTGATCACTAAATTATTGGCTCTTAACGTCAAAACAGCGGGTTCAATGATAAATTCGAATGGAGCATAGGTTACTTCGAGGTCAGGAGAGAAAAGGGCCCTGGCCAATACAAATTCTTTCGCCCTTGTTGTTCCATCCACACCAAACGGACTTACATTTATATTCGATACCACATCAATCGAATACATCCCTAGATCTCCCTGCACCCATTCAGGATCATTAGGATCTTCAGGTGCATCTTCAGCAAGGTCATCTTCATGTAATATGAGTATGTTTTCCACACCTGCCGGATCATTCAAAATATCCTGTTCAGGATCAGGGTCTCCATTAGCCAATCGTTTGATGTTGGCAAGACGTTTTATATTTGCCAGCCGCTTGATATTGGCCAGACGTTTGATGTTCGCCACAGGTGTACCATTATAAAGTGCCTGCCCATTCGCCAACCGCTTAATGTTCACCAGGCTCGAATTGGTTGCATCATCAAAGATCAACTCGAAATTCTTAAGTGGATTCTCAGTTGTATCTATTTCTCCTATTTCATCATCACTGACGTAAGTATCAAGAAGTTCATCGGTTATTTCTATAATGCTGTTCTGATAAATGGGACCACCTTCCTCTGGCTGGTTTGTCGCGCCGTTATATAAGGTCGGACTAGCATAGAACGTATTCACATAACCGGATACATCAGGTTCAGGATCAACTTCTCCTCCAGAGTTGGCAAGACGTTTGATGTTTACAAGCCGTTTGAAATTAGCCAGACGCTTGATATTGGCCAGCCGTTTGATATTTGTCAAAACACCAATAGGTCCCTGCTCCGTTCCCTGGTGATCCCTCTTGAGTAGCCGGGTCAATTCTCCGTCATCAATAAGAAGTTCAGAGGAGAGACCGAATTGATAGTCATAGTTAATTATAAATGGATCCCCATAAACCAGTTCATTAACTTGTGTACCTTCCTCATTTACGAGGGTGGCTGTAACCGTGGTTGGTAATGGCAATATCAACAGGTCCCCATTCTGAAACTGGAAATTATAGTTATTTCTATAAAACAAGATTTCATCATCAGTCTGATTTTCATCATAGAAATCATCCTCTAAAAACGGGGTGATGGTGTAAGCATTTACTCCATCGTAAAACCAGGCGGGATCATCTGTGCCAGGTTCTTTTTCTCCTGTATCATCCGATGCGCCTACAGAAAAAGAAAGTAAACTTTTAGATGGCAGGAATAGCCTTAATGAGTCGGCTAAACTCTCCCGCAGCAGTCCGAATGAAAAATCCCCACTTGCATCCCGCACTATT
Source organism: Cyclobacteriaceae bacterium (assembly GCA_024644875.1). GTDB lineage: Bacteria > Bacteroidota > Bacteroidia > Cytophagales > Cyclobacteriaceae > JAGTVG01. The sequence goes on along the minus strand of JAHEGY010000114.1, from coordinate 2,682 downwards.
GTACCATCTAATAATTTGTATAGAAAATCGGTAGGATTCTTCTGTGCGAAAAGTTTATCATCATCTTCGGCTGGAAAAACATCTGCACTGATGATCACCGTTGGATTGTCGAAAAGGCTGAATTCATCGGAGAAATTACCCAACCTACCATCACTTTCTGAAGGCGGGTTGTATATCTGGACTACCGGATCCCCCAGGGGTTGTCCGGGTTCCGCAGTTAGCGTGGCTGTTAAAGTACATGTTCCGTCCACACAGGATTGAGTTGTGGTAACCGGTTCGCCCTCAACATAAATCGTAGCATTTTCGTTAACAAAACTTGCACCCATATCAACCTTAATGGTAATTACTCCGGGACTAAGTTCTTCCGGCGGATATATTTTCACTGTACCGGGGATAAATTGTGGCTTAAGCTCAAGCAGTGTCGAAATAATATTGTCAGCCTGTATTAATCCATTTCCTCCCTCCCAGGGTTGAGCACTGAAATTTTCATCCGTGAGGTCAGCCCTTGTAAGCAGTGATTTAAGATCACCGATGTTGGCCCCCCTCAATTCAACTTCCCGAACCAGTGCGGCAACGCCAGCTACTAAAGGTGCTGAGGCGGAGGTACCAAAGAAGTTGGGAGTTTGGTCCTCAGGAGTATCCGGATCATTTGGATAATCCGGATCATAATCTATGAAAACAGAGCCTGAGACCTGCACATTCCCGCCGTCAATTGAAGTAATATCAGGTTTGTTAAAGCCCAATTCTCCAGGATTCTGTGCCCCGCGGGAGGAAAAATCCTCAACCGTAACCGGGTTGAAGAAAGGCGCGGCGCCAACCGTCAATGCATTTTCAGTGGCAGCAGGGCCAACGATCGTACCGCTTCCAAAATCATATTCCCAGGAAAAATCATCTCCTGTAACAAATGCCACAGCTTTAATTCTCGGTGGGGGGACCACTAAAGGATCTGGTCCTGAAACTTTTACAATTGATAAAGTCACTTCAGTAGGTGCGAGGGCCTCAAATGCCACCAATTCATATGGGTCGGAATTCTTCCTTCCGAATACATAAAGAGGATTCCCATTGAGGTCCTGGAGGATAACATCAAAGTCGAATTGTGCACCCGAGGGTGTTCCAAGTTCAGAAGGTTCATCTGAATACCAGTCATCATCCCATTGGAAAACGATATAGGTGTAATCACTAACGGTAATTCTGAGGTCCGTATCACCGCTGCCATCCCAGAGTAGCCTTTTCTGAGGACCCTGAACAAATGGAACTTCAATTCCCTTTGATCCAAAATTACCTGCTGCATCCACATATAGGGCAGGTTCATCACGCTCGGGACTAGTAACATACTTCACCGCCTGGGTAATCAATCCATCCCGGTACCATGGCGTCTGGGGATAGGTTACATCACTCACGAGAATGCTATATCCTTCATCATACAGTGTTCGAATGCCCCTGGCAAAATGACCCTCTGTCCAGAATGCCTGCCAGAAGGCCATACTGGTATTCGGCGCCACATCATAAATAAGTTGGGCCATAGCACGGCCTTCATCATTTCCTTTTGGAAAATCCTGATAAACAACCATTTGGCCTTCACCGGTAGTATTCGGATTATCCTGATGTAAAACGAACTCTGGAATATCACCGGTAGTTACATTACCTTCTGCACTTTCCAATGCATTAAAACTGTCTGAAAAGATCCCTACCCTGGCACCCAGACCGGATACGCCATAGCCCAGACGTGCATTAGATGATCCTTGAATTAGATCTCCCTGGGTTGAAGTAGCATTTGAGAAAGGGCGAAGGGAATTCCTGACATATTCAATAATGGTCGTGTAGGTATTTAATTCTGGCAGTAAACTAATAGGAAATAAAGTAGTGATAATAAATCCATTGTCGCTGATGTCGAGAATATCCTCCTCAAAAATAGTATAGGTTCCAGATAATAAGTCAAGGACAGCCTGTTTTGAATTTGGCTTAGGAATAATATCAATAAGAACCTCGCCGTCAGTAATCTGATATACCAATTCTTCTGGAGGATTGTTTGGATCGTAAGTTTCAGAAAGATAGGTACATTCCTGACCAATGATATCTTCATTTCTCTCACCTAAAAATAATGGCCGTATTAGACTAGCATCAGAGCAATGTGAAGAATTTATATCAGAACGAGCGGTTTTGATATTACCATTTGGGAGTTGTACGGTCCACTCAACATAATCATCCTTACGAAATGTTTGTTTCTCAACGCCTTCGTGGGTACCTGGTAGAAAATCGCCTGTTAGAATCTTCTTTGCCTGCCCCCTGTTATATACAATATAACTATCCCCATCTTCTACGATCACTGAATTTTTATTGGGATTGTCATAGCCAAAACTGGCTTCATACATATCATCTCCTATGTAATAAATACACTCAACATAGATTTTAACGTCTTTTTCTTTCTGACTGTATGCTGTCAGTGGGATTAAAATAATAAATAGCAAGAAGAGGCTAAAGGATCTTAGTCCTTTATATGAAGCCACTAATTTCAACGGTGTTTTGTAAAATCTTTTCATAAGGGTCGCTTTTGGTATTAGATAACCTTCTCTTAAATAATTGATGACATGAATTCGTAATTTTAAGGGCAGCCATCTTAGTTAAATACAATCGAAAATTAAAATCTTTAATCTTCAAATATAGGAAGAATATAATTCATAA
>JAHEGY010000026.1 GCA_024644875.1 Cyclobacteriaceae bacterium | reverse complement strand
TTCTACCTGGTAAGTGATTTCCTGGTTTCGTTTTTGTTTAGTGAGTTCTTTTAGTTCTTCCATAATTCATAGGATTTGCCCCAAATGAAACACTATTTTATCAGGATATAAGGTGCTAAATGCTGGTTTTGTTACGGATGTAAGATCAGTGCATTTTTACACATAAACACAAAGAGAAAATAAAACATAAATGCTCTTATAAAACTTTGTTTTAGGGGATTAACAGCAATTTTATCAAGGGAAAGTATGATAACGTATTATTTTAATTGCAGGTTTTCACAATAATGGCCAATATCTGAAGCCAAAATTTACTAGTATGGATGATTTTTATGTTTGAATCATACGGGATCTGGTCTAATATTTAACCAGTCACAGAAATCCTGCCTAAGCGGAATTGAACATAAAAATTGTGCTATGAACTATAAAAAATGACGGATCTACATTTGCTTGCAGGCTTCGATCACGCTTTTGTTGACTCTTTTCAATTCCATGAGTTTTATAACTGATTCTTTTTCCTTCTGAGCAAAATCTTCAAGGAATTCAATCATCTCTGCAATGGTCAGATTATAAAACTTCTTAGGTTGGTGGATATACTTAATTCCCTTCTCTAACAAATACTCTTGTGCTTTCATATCTCCACAATTTTCATTCTATTAATATAGACGTTTAATATACCCAATTGTTGCTCGAAATTTTAACATAATGTCGTTTTTTTGCTAAATATTGTAATTTATGTAAAAATTTTAAGAATTACTTGTGCGATTTTTATAGCTGATTTCATGAGGTTTTTTAGTGATCTTTAATAAGTCCATAATTTTAAAATAATAATATAATCGGCATGTTTCAAATTGATTTTAAACGGGAGGAGATCCGCTTGTTTTGAATTATTTTACAGAAAAAATCATATGGTAAAAATATATTATTAATAAAGGTCCCTGGATAAATAAAAAGCCCTCCCTGTTTGTTCAGGTAAAACTTCAATTATGGTGATTCTATGAATTTAAAATTTTGAAGATATATTATTGGAATATATGATTATAGGCTAATCCACAAAGGATAATTTGCTAAGTTCACACTTCACAATTTATTGGTCATTCTAATACATGAGGAATAAGCCAATGTGGTTTTCTTGTTTTATTTTTTTAATTTGGCCAACAGATTGATCAACTTATTTTTAATTCCAAAACTTCTAAATCTTGCAAAAGCTTTTTAATATGAAAAATATCTTTCGACTTATTCTGATAATAATCAACATTCAGTTGTTCACAGGTTGTGGGCAAAAGGAAAGTACAAATGAGCAAAAAGATGAAAACCCTAAATACAAGGTCATTTTTGATACAGACGCCAATAATGAACTGGATGACCAGCATGCACTTGCCTATTTGCTGTTCAACGGAAATACTTTTGAAGTAAAAGGTGTAACCGTAAATACAACTTTTAATGGTGGGAATATTGATAAACATTATGAAGAGGCCGAGCGGGTTATCACTTTGTGTGGCCTTAATGGTAAAATTCCTCTGTTCAGGGGGGCAAACGGTGCATTCGAGGACATCAGCCCAACGCTCAGGAAGAAGGATTTTGATGGACATAAGGCCGTTAATTTCATCATTGATGAGGCTAAGCAGATAAAAGGTGAAAAGCTGGTGGTCATAGCCGTCGGCAAGCTTACCAATGTGGCTCTTGCCTTGGAAAAGGAACCTGCCATTTCAGACAAGATCAGACTGGTGTGGTTAGGTTCTAATTATCCTGATCCTGGGGAATATAATCTGGTAAATGATATTCCCGCCATGAATTACCTGTTAGAATCTGAGATAGTTTTTGAAATGGTTACTGTTCGTTATGGGAAACCTTCCGGGACTGATGCTGTCAGAATGCTGGAAGGGGAAGCACAACGAACCATGCCTGGATTGGGCCCGGAAATCGATGAACCTGTCACAGGGCGGCATGGAGATGCATTTAAAAACTTCGGTGATTATTCCGTCAGCTTATTTGAACATTGCGAATTCCATGGAGATCCTCCGGGACGAGCCTTATTTGATATGGCTGCTGTGGCTATTGTGAAAAACTCGGAATGGGCCGAAGCTTCAAAGATTCCCTGTCCGACTATGGTAAATGAAATATGGGTCGAAGAGCCCGATAGCCAGCGAATGATCACAGTGTGGGAGAACTTTGACAAGGTGCAGATCATGGATGACTTTTACGCTTCCCTCAAGAATTATGTCTTGGTGAAGTAAAACGAATAGTTTTAGTTATATTTCAGAAAAAAAAGGCCGAAGGAACGGCCTTTATGTGTAGCGAGGACGGGAGTTGAACCCGTGACCTCAGGGTTATGAATCCTGCGCTCTAACCAACTGAGCTACCTCGCCGTGTTGCGTTTGAACTTTACCCAATCCAGGCAGAAAAGATGCGCCAAGGATCGGAAGTCACTACCGAAAGCAATAGGGATTTTCAACACTTATGCTTTCAGGATACCGAACTATTAATCTGGATTTGTAAAAATGCTACGTCCAAATCTTAATTCGGACAGCAAACATACGCATATCCCATTTTTTCAACAATGAAAATATATATTTAATACTTTATTCCGGTATAGTTGATAAGATGACTTATAGAATCCATTACCCCGGGACTTATTGAGATTATAATAAAATCTAATTAACATAAGTCTTTGATAATGTGTCCATACTAGCGAAAATCGATGATTTTAATAGTATTTATGATGTAGACCTTCTTACAGACGAAGGAAATATTCTAATTTTTTGTTTGTTAATAAAATTGTTCTATATTGATCTCAATTCTAATATTTTGATTTATGGGTGGTACAAAGACAATACTTGAATATGAGATAAATGCCTCCAAAAGAATGCTCTATCCTTATATTTCCACAGCAAGCGGATTAGCCCAATGGTTTGCTGATGACGTGTCAATAGATGAAGATAAAAATTTCCACATCGTTTGGGATGGTGAAGATCATGTAGCCAAAATGGCTGCTCATAGGACAAACAGCTTTGTGAAATTCGAATTCTTAAATGATCTCATTGAAGATGAAAATGCCTACACTGAAATTCGTCTTGAGCAAAACGAATTAACTCAGACCGTTTTTTTAAGAGTAATCGATTATTCCGATATCGAGGATGAAGAGGAAGTTCATGAATTATGGGATAATATTATTCATGATTTGAAGGAAATTGTCGGCGGATAGCATAATTTTGTGTAAATTTCCTGTTTGACAGATATGTGGGGGATAATATGAAAAAGCTTGACAAGCTAGTATTTAAATCATTTATCGGACCTTTCTTTCTTACTTTCTGCGTAGTTGTATTTATTTTTCTTCTTCAGTTTTTATTAAGACACTTTGAAGATATCGTAGGTAAGGGATTGGGATGGAGTGTCTATGCACAGCTTCTGGGATATTTCAGCATCAATATGACTCCGGTTTCTTTCCCCCTTGCAGTATTACTATCATCCCTTATGACATATGGTAACCTGGGAGAGCATTCCGAATTGACGGCCTTAAAGGGTGCCGGCATTTCCCTTACAAGGACATTAGTCCCCATGTTTTTTTTCTCCATACTCCTTACTCTAATGGCATTCCTTTCTAACAATTACATAGTGCCTAAAGCCAATTTGAAAGCATACAGTCTTTTATATGATATCAAGCATAAATCACCGGCACTGAATATTAAAGAGGGTGTTTTCTATAATAATATCCCGGGCTACCAGATAAAGGTTAATAAGAAATTCAGTGACGGAAGATCTCTTAAAGATGTTATCATATATAATCACTCGAAGCGGACAGGAAATACTGAGGTAACTCTTGCAGATTCCGGACAAATGTATACCATCAGAAACGACAGGTACCTCGTTATGGAACTATTTAATGGACATCATTATTCTGAACAGGAATTAAAGCCAATAAAAAGAAACATAAGTGACCGGCATAAGCCTTCCCCATATGCAAGGAATAAATTTGAGCACAGCAAATTCGTTTTCAGCATGGCATCTTTCGACCTGAAGCGTACGAAAGAAGAACTGTTTGCAGGAAACAGGCTCATGAAAGATGTAGAGAAACTAAAAAAGGATGTTGATTCCCTTGAGAAAGATATTAAATATGCAAAGTACGAAGCCTTTAAAAACTTGAAGGCAAAGTTTAATTACCATCTTGACGATCTCGAGGAACCCGAAGAACTAAATCCTGAAAATTATGGAAGAGTGCCTTTGTCGGATAGTCTTAAAAGATCTCAGGAGTTAAGAAGAATCCAGAATTCAAAAAAGACAACAAGTTTTGCCAAGAGTGTGAATGTTGAACAGCCAAAAGATTCAGCAGCATTGGAGCAATCCAAAGATTCCGGAAAAAAAATAATATCAAGTTCTCGAAGCTCAAAAGCAAAATTATACTCCAGGGCAGCCGGAGATGTGCCAGAATCTGCCAATAAAAGGCTATTGAAGACTAAGAAACTTGACAAACCTGAAAATACCTTTTCTATTTTAAAAGATGGTCCTGACAGTTTACTGAATGGTGATTTCTCCAATACAAGATATATGGTTTCTGCTGTTACCAATGCGCGCTTTGTCAAAAATCATGTAATGGTAACGACCAGCAAGCTTGATGTTAAAAAAGTTGAGTTGTTACGATTTAAAATTCAGCGCTATAAAATTTATGCTCAGGCATTTTCCTGCATGATCATGTTTCTGATAGGTGCACCTCTCGGATCTATAATTAAACGGGGAGGTTTTGGATTTCCCGTGATAGTATCAATCGGATTTTTTATCGTTTATTATGTCTTTATGAGTATAGGCGAGAAATGGGCCAAGGAGGAATTGGTGACACCCTTTTTTGGTGTATGGCTTGCTAATTTTGTGTTACTTCCATTTGGTTTGTTTTTCCTCAGGCAGGCAAGGCTTGACGCCCGGGTATTTGAAACAGACTTTTACAGTGTAATTATCGATCAACTTAAATCAAAGATCCTGGATAAGTTCAAAAATCCAAAGCGCTTTGTTTTGTTTAAACGGTAATTTAATCTACCTTTGCAAAATTATTTTAATCATAATTAACTAGTCATGTATTTAACCAAGGAAACAAAACAAGACATCTTTGAGAATCATGGTCGGTTAAAGGAAAAAACTGACACGGGTTCGCCCGAATCTCAAATTGCTTTATTTACGTTCAGGATCAATCATTTGACCCAGCATCTTAAGATGAATAAGAAAGATTATTCAACAAGGATGGGATTACTTAAACTGGTTGGTAAGAGAAGGAGGTTGTTGAATTATCTTCAGAAGAGAGATATAGAAAGATACCGTAAGATAATATCTGAATTGAAATTAAGAAAATAAGAAAAAGCGGGGATTTATTTAATTCCCCTTTTTTTATTATTCCAACCCTAAGAAATAAGATTTTATAATAATTAAATAATTTTATGCTTCCACAAATTTTTGAAAAATCAATCAAGTTAGACGATGGCAGGGAGATTACCATAGAAACTGGTAGACTGGCGCGACAAGCCAATGGAGCTGCTGTTGTAAAAATGGGAAACACCATGCTATTGGCTACTGCAGTGTCCAATAAAGAAGGCCGGGAAGGTGCTGATTTCCTTCCTTTATCAGTAGATTATCAGGAAAAATTTGCTTCCGCAGGAAGGATCCCAGGAGGATTCCTGAAGCGTGAAGGTCGATTATCTGACCATGAGATCCTTGTATGCCGATTGGTAGACCGTGCCATAAGACCTATTTTCCCGGATGATTATCATGCTGAAACTCAGGTAAATATATTTCTGATTTCAGCTGACGAAGAGGTTTTGCCGGATTCATTGGCTGCCCTCGCCGCTTCAACAGCGTTAAGTGTGTCAGATATTCCTTTTCACGGACCAATATCAGAAGTACGGGTTGTAAGGGTAAATGATAAATTCATTGTCAATCCAAGTATTAAAGATGCCGGAGAGGCAGACATCGACATGATTGTAGCTGCCACCCTTGAAAATATTTTAATGGTAGAAGGGGAAATGAATGAGGTCAGCGAAGCTGAAATGGTTGAAGCAATTAATTTTGCTCATGAAGCCATAAAGGAACAATGTAAGGTTCAGAAAGAGCTTGAAGCTATGGTTGGAAAAACCGAAAAGCGGACCTATGATCATGAAACAAACGATGAGGACCTTAAGAAGGAACTTCACGGTCTTTTCTATGATAAAGTATATGATATTGCTAAATCAGAGATCAATGTAAAATCTGAGCGTAGTGATGCTTTTAAAGCACTTATTGATGAATATGAAGAAGGGTTGCCTGAAGATCATGAAGTTGATATGGATATGGTGAAAAGATATTTTCACGATATTGAAAAGGAAGCCGTTCGAGCCATGATGCTCAAAGAAAATAAACGACTCGACGGCAGAAAATTTGATGAGATCAGGGATATCTGGTCACAGGTTGATTTTCTGCCTTCTGCGCATGGATCAGCATTATTCACAAGGGGAGAAACACAATCCCTAACAACTGTTACGCTTGGAACTAAGCTGGACGAACAAATGGTTGATGGTGCTTTGATAGCAGGATCCAATAAATTCTTTTTACATTATAATTTCCCGGCTTTCTCAGTTGGAGAAGTCAGACCGAACAGAGGCCCTGGAAGAAGAGAGGTTGGTCATGGAAACCTGGCCCTGAGAGCCCTGAAAAAAATGATCCCCGGCGAGGAAGAGAATCCATATACGATTCGAATCGTATCAGATATCCTTGAATCAAACGGTTCATCGTCAATGGCAACAGTATGTGCCGGAACACTGGCCTTGATGGACTCAGGTATCAAGATAAAGGAACCTGTATCAGGTATTGCTATGGGTTTGATATCCGATACGGAATCAGGGAAGTATGCCATCCTTTCGGATATATTAGGCGATGAAGACCATCTGGGAGATATGGACTTTAAAGTAACGGGTACTAAGAATGGTATTACGGCATGTCAGATGGACATTAAAATTGAAGGTCTTTCTTATGAACTTCTTATTGAAGCCCTGAATCAGGCTAAGAAAGGCAGGGAACATATTCTGAACGAAATGCTTAAGACGATGAGTGCGCCACGGGAAGAATTTAAGCCGAACGCACCCCGCTACAGCATTTTGACGATTCCAAAAGATATGATTGGAGCATTAATAGGTCCGGGTGGAAAGGTCGTTCAGGAGATCCAGGCAGAAACCGAAACCACTATTGTCATTGAAGAAGTGAAGGAAGGGGGGAAAGTTAGCATTTTTGCAACTGCCAAAGAGAACATGGAGAAGGCTGTTCAATGGGTGAAAAGTATAGTCGCAGTCCCTGATGTTGGGGAGGTATACGATGGTCGTGTTAAGTCCATAATGTCATTTGGGGCGATAATAGAATTTATGCCGGGTAAAGAGGGATTGCTGCATATTTCTGAAATAAAATGGGAACGGGTAGAATCAATGGATGGAATACTCGAAATTGGTGAAGAGGTTAAGGTCAAGCTAATTGACGTAGATAAGAAAACTGGAAAATACCGATTATCCAGAAAAGCACTGCTAAAAAGACCTGAAAAAAAAGAGGCCAGAAAGTAAGTAATCTTAATAATTATTGAAATCTTTTTGTGTATAATTGCCCTAATGTAATTGTTTTGGGAACTTAATAATTATGTTTATCTGTTAAATTAACGGATGATTATAAAGGCGATTGCATGAGACAACTAAAGATCAGTAAGCAGATTACCAATAGAGAAAGCCAGTCTCTTGATAAATATTTACAGGAGATAGGAAAAGTTGATCTGCTTACTCCCGATGAAGAGGTTGAGCTGGCAAAAAGAATAAAGGAAGGTGATCAGATGGCTTTGGAAAGACTTACCAAAGCAAATTTGAGATTCGTAGTTTCTGTTGCCAAACAGTATCAGAATCAGGGCCTGTCTCTGGGAGATTTGATCAATGAAGGTAACCTGGGACTGATTAAAGCCGCTCAGCGATTTGATGAAACCCGCGGCTTTAAATTTATCTCGTATGCGGTCTGGTGGATAAGACAATCAATCCTGCAGGCACTGGCCGAACAATCAAGAATAGTCAGGCTCCCCCTCAACAGGGTTGGATCATTGAATAAGATCTCTAAAACTTTTAGCGAACTGGAGCAAAAATATGAGCGGGAACCATCACCTGACGAATTGGCAGATGTCCTGGATGTTACTTCCTCTGAAGTAGTTGACACGATGAAAATCTCAGGGCGCCATGTTTCTATGGATGCTCCATTTGTCCAGGGAGAGGAGAATAGCCTGCTTGATGTCCTGGAAAATGACACAGATCCTACCCCCGATCAGGGATTGATAAATGATTCTCTACGGAGAGAAGTGCAACGGGCACTTTCTACCCTGACCCAACGTGAAGCTGATGTTATAGCCTTGTATTTTGGATTGAATGGAGAGCATGCCATGACGCTTGAGGAAATAGGGGAGAAGTTTAGCCTAACACGTGAAAGGGTTCGGCAAATAAAGGAAAAAGCCATTAGACGACTTCGCCATACTTCACGTAGTAAGACTTTAAAGCCCTATCTGGGTTAAAAAATACAGGAGAAACCTAACAATTCACTGACATTTACGTAACAAAGACTGACACATATGAACAAGGCATCATATTTGATGTCTTTTTTTTGTCCGGATTTTGATATATATGATATGTCAACCTGACAAATTTTCGTAAATTGTTTAATATTGAAAAAATTTTAAAAATGGCAAATCAAGAAATTGATGTATTAATATTAGGTTCGGGTCCTGCAGGATATACAGCGGCTATATATGCTGCCAGAGCAGGCTTTAAACCTGTGGTTTATATGGGGGGACAACCCGGTGGACAGCTGACAATAACTACTGATGTTGAGAACTTTCCAGGTTATCCTGATGGTGTTCAGGGTCCTCAGATGATGATGGATCTCCAGGGACAGGCAGAGCGCTTCGGGACAGAGGTGAAATATGGATTGGCGACCTCGGTAGACTTTTCTTCGTATCCATTTAAGGTAACTATTGATGAGTCTGAAGAAATTACGGCAAAAAGTGTTGTTATAGCTACCGGAGCATCAGCAAGGTGGTTAGGGCTTCCATCGGAAGATCGATTGAACGGAAAGGGTGTTTCAGCTTGTGCTGTTTGTGATGGATTTTTCTTCAAAGGACAGGATGTGGCCGTAGTTGGGGGCGGTGATTCCGCAGCGGAGGAAGCAAGCTATCTAAGTAAAATCTGCAATAAGGTCTATATGATCGTGAGAAGGGATGAGATGCGTGCATCAAAAATTATGCAGCAACGGGTTCATAATGCGCCAAATATTGAGGTGTTATGGAATTCGGTTACCGATGAAATATTGGGAGAAAACGAAGTTGAGGCTGTTCGGGTCTTAAATAAAGTGACCGGGGAGAAAACAGATGTTCCGATAAGCGGCTTTTTTGTAGCTATAGGGCATACACCCAATACTGAAATATTTAAGGACTATCTTGATATTGATGAACAAGGATATATAAAAACTGAGACAGGATCTGCCAGGACAAATATTCCTGGAGTATTCGCAGCAGGTGATGTACAGGACAAGATCTACAGGCAGGCTATCACAGCAGCAGGATCTGGATGTATGGCAGCCCTTGATGCTGAGAAATTCCTTGCTGAGAAAGAGTTAGAAACAGCATAGTGATAAAAAGAGTTCTGATCGTCTTAATATTATTTTGTGCAGGCAATTCTATAGAGTTGTCTGCTCAAAATTATAAATATGAGTTTGATTCCGCTTTTCTGGCAAACTACGGACAACCTGGGTCTTTAAATACTTATAAGCCAGCTAGATCAAAGAGGGATTATACAACTTCAATGAATGATTATGATCATAATTTATCTTCCATAGTAAGCTCAAATTTCGCTGGTATGTTCTATCCTCAACCGTATAAAAATTTTAAGCTGGATCTGCTTCTTGAAAAGGATCCCTTGCCACCATATTATAGCGTTGAAGGATTATATAAAATTGATTGTGTTTACATAAGTGGCTTCGATTATTACAGACTTTGGGAAACCAACAAGTTGAATCCTTATGGATTTAACGGTGAGCATTACATGGATTCATTGGAACTGATATTATTTAACGAGGATGATTTAGGGACCTGGCATTCTCCATTAGATAAAACTATTGTAACCTCCGATTTTGGACTTCGCAGGGCTGTATGGCATTACGGAATTGATATAAGGGTTAAAACAGGAAATCCCGTATATGCAGCTTTTGATGGCGTTGTTCGAATTACAGGATATGACAAGCGAGGATTTGGACGATTCATTCTGATTCGCCATAAGAATGGACTTGAAACTCTCTATGCCCATCTGTCAAAAAGCTTAACTAAATTAGGTGAAGAAGTAAAAGCAGGAGATATTATTGGGAAGGGAGGCAATTCAGGCAGATCTACTGCCCCGCACCTTCATTTTGAATTGAGATATTCTGGCAATGCCATTAATCCCAATCGGATTTTTGATTTCAAGGAAAATAAAATTATTTCTTCCTCATATATTATAAACCATAACACCTTTGCCTACCTTGAGGAGGCAAACAAAATAAGGCATCATGTGATCAGAAGTGGTGACACTTTAAGTGGATTAAGCTACCGATATGGCGTTTCTGTCACCAAAATGTGCAGGTTGAATGGTATAAGTAGAAATTCCATCCTCAGAATAGGCCAGAGAGTAAGGATCAACTAAGGGATAGAATTATTTTAATCGGATCTGTTTATTATCAATAATCTTTTTCAGAAATACACAATTTTAAATATGAAACTCGATATTCTGGCATTTGCAGCACATCCTGATGATATAGAACTTTCATGCAGCGGTACACTTGCGCTTCAGCAATCATTAGGACATAGTATTGGAGTTATTGATTTGACTCAGGGTGAATTAGGCACAAGGGGGTCTGTAAAGCTTAGGAAAGAGGAGGCATCGAAAGCTTCTGAAATATTAAAACTAAGCATAAGAGAAAATCTGCAAATGCCTGACGGTTTTTTTGATATCTCAAAGAAAAACTTACTGGAAATTGCCACAAGCATCCGCAAATACAGGCCGGAAATTGTGTTGGCAAATGCGATTACAGACCGTCATCCAGATCATGGACGTGCTGCCAAACTGGTTCGGGAATCGTGTTTCTACAGCGGATTGGAGAAAATTCAACTATCAGATGGAGAGGATTTAAGTCCCTGGAGACCTAAGGTTATCTATCATTATATCCAGAGTAATTATATAAAACCAGATATTATTGTTGATATCTCAGAATTCTGGGATAAAAAAGCTGAGTCAATCCGGGCATTTAAATCACAATTCTATGATCCGGATAGTGATGAAGCTGAAACATATATTTCCAAACCAGGATTTATAGAGTTTCTTGAAAGTCGGGCCAGAATGTGGGGTCATGCTATAGGGGTTAAATATGGAGAAGGGTTTACTGTGCAAAGAGAACCCGGAGTGCGTGATCTGAAAGATCTAATATAGACAATCTACTCAGGCTTCAGGTACTTTGGGTTTTTTCGGTCAAAATCTCTTAATTCCAGCAATCCCTCGAAGACGTCCTTTGCCCTGGATTCTTTCAGGTCAATCTGTTTTACCAACCATTGGTAGGCTTCTATTACCGGGATATTCCTGAACTTTGTGTCTCTGGCATAATGAATAAATTTAAGTGTATTGAGACCATTCATCCATTGAAAAAAGCGATATCTGAATGTTTTCAGGGATGTTGATTCAGTTTGAATTCGGTTAATCTTATCATTCCAGTCAGATAAGCTGATAAATTTCTTCATACATGGGCCAAATTCCATATAATGGTCTTTCAAATCAGATTTTTTAGAATTAAATAAATGATTAATTGCGGAAAATAACAGGTACAACTCTTCGTAGATCTCAGGATTATAAGATCTAAATACTTTTTCACCAGACTCTGACCATTTCATCATAGCCTTACCTGTTCCAAAAGGCACGCGATCTGATTTGCGGCCTGAAGGAATGATCCTCGTGGTATTAATTTCACCAAAATTGCCCAGAGGAATTATTTTTTGAAGGAAATAAAAATCCTCCCCGGCCTTTCTTCGATTCATTCCACCTTGCTTTACGTACGCTGAACCTCGAACAGCTAGGCATGATCCAACTGTATGGAAGGCATATGGAAAATGTGAATATCTTAACGCGTGAACCATATAACGGAGATGTAATTCGTAGGAAGCTATTCCTATGTTGCATTTGTCTTCAAAATCTGGTTTTATTCGATGTTCAAAATAAATATTAGCTCCATTTGCTTCGGGATGCCTTTGAAAATACGCTTCTATTTCACGGAGATAATTTTGATCACAAGTCGTGTCGGCATCAAGACCAACCACAATTCCTTCCAGGCTCCCAGACCTTAAAAGTCTTCTTATGGCTTCATCCATAACAATTTTCCTTGCCAAACCAACACCAGCATGTCTGACCGGAAGATCCCCGGCCCATATGACATGGAATTTTCTATGAGTATCATTATGCGATTGTATCCAACGGTTAACCTCATCAAAACTGATTTTATTTTGCTTTATCACTTCCGGCGAGGAACCTTCAGGATGATTGATCAATATGAGGCTCTCAACTGGAAATTTTGTGGGTTCGCAATGATATATTGAATCCAGGGTTGCGAGAATATTTGGTTCATTGAAACAAGGGATGGTTACAACGATGCCCAGGTTTTCTGATACTGATTCTTTCTCAAGATATCCTGGCTGTTGCGCGTATCTTGCAAGATAAAGGTCATATTGTTTCCTGATCAAGGAGCTATTCGGGCTTTTTCCCATTTCCCGGAATCAATATAAGTGTATTTTACTCTGTCATGTAAACGGTTTGGTCTGCCTTGCCAGAAGCTGATCGAGTATGGCTTTAAGCTATACCCCCCCCAGTGAAGAGGCCTTGGTACGGGTTTTCCCATAAATCTGGCAGCATATTTTGCAAATTCCAGCTTGATGAAATTTCTTGAAGGGATAGGCTCGCTTTGGGGGCTGGCCCACGCACCAACCTGACTTTTATAGGGTCGCGTTTTAAAATAATCGTCAGAAATATCTGGTGCTACTTTATGAGCGATCCCAAGAATATTTACCTGCCGTTCCAATTCCGGCCAGTAAAAATTTATTGCACATTTCGAATTAATTTCAAGGTCCTTGCTTTTCTGACTACGGTAATTTGTATAAAAAACAAATTCCTCATTTATAACATCCTTTAAAAGCAGCATACGGGTGGAAGGCTGTCCATCCGGACCCACGGTAGCAAGACACATTCCTGTTGCTTCGGGAACCTCGGCCTTAATAGCCTCATTAAGCCATATCTGGAATTGTTTTACTGGATTATCGTGTAGAAGTTCTGGTTTTAATTTCTTTTTCGAAAAATCCCTCCTTATATCTCCAATCTTGATCTCAACCATTTGGTGGTAGCATTATTTTTAATTGTTTTAAAACAAAAACCAACCTTTTATGGATTTAGGTTGTCTTTATTGGTACAATATTATAAGTTTAATTTTAAATATTTGGAATTCCCTATTAATATAATATGATTTGTAAGGGATAACTATACATGTTTGTTAATAGATTTAATTACAATCACGCATTGTAATTTGAATAACGGGACACTAGCGTAATTTATGGATTATTTCAATTATCAGCAGATATTAACCCCGAAAAAAGGTTGTTTTCTAGTATCTGAACCATTTTTGCCTGATCCAAATTTCGAAAGAACAGTTATTTTACTGTGTGAACATAATGAGGAAGGGAGTATTGGATTTATTTTGAATAAACCTTCAATCTTAAAATTTGATGAAGCTGTAGAGGGCACGTATAATTTTAATGCGCCACTATATATTGGTGGGCCGGTACAGCAGGACACACTTCATTTTATTCATCGTTCGAAAGACCAATTGGAAGGCAGTATACAGATCGGAGAAAATATTTATTGGGGGGGTAATTATGAACAGTTGATTGCCATAATAAATAGTGGACAGATTAATAAAGATAACTTTAAATTCTTTCTTGGTTATTCAGGCTGGGCACCTGGGCAACTCGAGGAGGAATTAAAACAAAAATCCTGGATCATCTATAAGGATGCTTCCGAGAAAAGCGTTTTTGATATAAATGCTAAAATGCTCTGGAAGGAAATCCTCAAAGGTATGGGCGGAAAATTTAAGGTTTTTGCCAACTATCCTGTTGATCCCAGGATGAATTGAGTTTTTGACATATTTATTAAAAATTGCCAATTTCGCACAATATTATAATTTAAAATGACCGATACTGAAAAGGGAAGGGAACTTCCTAAGGAGGGTATGGATATGAATAATGAAAATTTATTTGAGCTGAGAGAAAAAAAGGAAAGTTCTTTAACTGCAGATCAAGAATCTGTTACCGGAAATCAAAATCCAAATAACTCAATCAATGGTTCTTCAATTGAAGAAAGTGGTTCATCTGAAAAAAATGAACCTCATGAATCCAACATAAATGATGAATCAGGGAATCCTCCTGCCGCAAAGATTCCTGACAATGACAAAGAGCCCGAAAAAGAAGATCAGCCTTTAGATCCTCAAGCTGATGTTGGAGAAGATAACAAAGATCCCGCTCAGCCTAAGCCTGAACCCACTACACCACAACCAGAAACTAATGAGAAAGAATCCGAGCCTGCGAAGAAAGAAACAGCAACAACACAACTACTGCCTGAAGAGAGTGAATCTAAAATAGCGGATAAAGAGGCTTTAGTCGTCACCGCAGACCCTCCTGATGAAGAAAAAGAATCGATTACAGCTGCAACCGATTCATCTGATGAGGTGAATAAGGAACAGATTGAGACAAAAGATGATCAATCTGCTCATGATAAGGCTGTGGATTCAAAAGATTCAAAAGATTCAAAAGAATCGGAGGAAAAGGACGCAGGGGAAACAATTGAATCTACAAAATCTTCTGATACTGAAGATAAAGAAGAGACTAGGGATGAAGTTGCCGAAGAAGAACATCAACAGGAAGAGGAGGTTGAAGAGGATAAAGATTACAGTGTTTTAAAAAAGGATGAATTAATAAACGAATTTGAGACACTGCTCAAAATAGATGATATTAAACAGGCCGAGAAAAAAATTAAAGAACTTAAGCCATTTTATCAACAAATTGTAGAATCCGAGAAAAAGGAAGCTTTACAGAAATTCCTGGATGATGGTGGGGTGGAATTAGATTTTAAATATGTTGGAGATGCCCTTGATTCCCGGTATGCAAATCTAAATGATAAATACAAAGGAAGACGCAATGCATATTATTCGGAACTTGAAAGGAATAAAGAGGATAATCTGGCCCGAAAGCAGGAGATACTTGAAAAACTCAGAGCAATTGTTGATGGGGAAGAAACAAATGCCAGTATCAGTGCATTAAAAAATATTACTAAAGAATGGCGTTCCATTGGACCTGTTCCTTCAGCCTATGCAAAATCGATGTGGGCCACTTATAATATCCTCATAGACCGCTTTTATGACAATCGGAGTATCTACTTTGAACTAAAGGAGCTGGATAGAAAAAAGAACCTTGAATCAAAAATTGAACTTTGCGAAAAAGCTGAGCAACTTTTAGAGTATGAAGTTATCAGGGATGCGGTAAAGGAATTAAATGAGCTTCATGAGGAGTTCAAACATATAGGACCTGTTCCAAAAGAAATGCAGGAAGTGGTTTGGCAAAGGTTCAAATCTGCCTCAGATGCGGTATATAACCGGAGGAAAGATTATGTAAGTAGCCTGAAGAAAGAATTACATGAAAATCTTGAATCGAAAAAGCAATTAGTTGAAGATGTAGCCAAATTCAATGAATTTGATTCGGATAAGATTTCCGAATGGAATGATAAAACGAAGGAAATTCTGGATTTGCAGAAAAAATGGGAATCGATTGGTGGACTCCCCAGGGAACATTCAAAGGAAATAAATAAGCATTTCTGGTCAAGTTTTAAATCTTTTTTTAATAATAAGAATAAGTTCTTTAAAAAACTCGAGGGTCAACGGGACGATAACTTATTGAAAAAAGAAGACCTTGTAAAGCGTGCGGAGGAACTAAAGGATAGTAATGATTGGGAGAAAACAGCCGAACAGTTGAAGGAACTTCAAAGAGAATGGAAAGATATTGGCCCGGTACCTGAGAAAAACAGGAATGAAGTCTATAAAAAGTTCAAAAAAGCATGCGATACGTTCTTTAATAAACGACGGGAGCATTCCAAAGAGGTCGAGAGTGAATATAAAGTCAATCTTAAGAAGAAGGAAGAGATCTGTACAGAGATAGAAAAAATGGTGGAGCAGAAGGACAAGAATATAGACCGGTTCAAAGAACTTCAGTTGAAGTTTAACGAAATCGGCTTCGTTCCAAGAAATACTATTAAAAGGATCCATAAGAAATATAATCACGCGACTGAATTATTCTTAAATAGTTTTGATTTATCTGATACTGAAAAGAGCGAACTGCGCTTTGCTGCGGAAGTTGATAAACTAAAGGCAAGTCCTAATGCTGACAAAAGGATACATCGTAAAGAGGTCGAAGTCAAACGCCTGATCAGTAAATTAGAAAATGATATAGCACTTTGGAAAAACAATATAGAGTTTTTTGCCAAGTCTAAAACAGCTGATAAGGTGAGGGAAGAGTTCAACGAAAAGATAGCACAGGCAACAGCACAACTTGAAGAATTGCGTGAAGAATTGAAGGTGTTGAATAAAATTTAAAAAAATCACTCCTCTGTTTTCAAAAGACCTATAAAGAGATTACTTTTGCGGACGTTTTAGACCAATTGTGGAATAAACATCATGGATAAGCCTCCGTAGCTCAGTTGGTCAGAGCAGTTGATTTGTAATCATCAGGTCGTTGGTTCGAATCCGACCGGGGGCTCAGAAAAATGCCTCGTAATTTAGTTTACGGGGCTTTTTTCATGGATTTATACCTAATTTCAGGTTACTAGGAACGTGATGATGAATGCTCTATTACCAGAATTTTTACATCAATGCTTGTAAAAAGTCCGTTTTGTAATATAATTATATCTTTAGGTATTGAACCAACTTTTTAGAGCCTGGTTTTTTATCTACAAATCAAATCTGCCGATGGTATCGATTACCAGGTTTCAATAATTATAACACCGTTAGCCGCCCTGGCACCATAAAGAGATGCCTGGGAAGGGGGGAGTTTGGAAATGCTCCTTACTTGAGGAGGATTGATAAAGGTTACATCTTCAACTATAACGCCATCTACGACCATGAGTGCGGCATTGCTTCCATGAATGCTTTTGGCCCCCCTGAATTGGACCGCACGATTTCCATTCTCAACAATTAATGTAGTCTCGGGCAATGCATATTTAATCGCATCAAAAACATTGATAAAATTTGCATACATGTTATTTGCCTCAAATAAATGCTCAACACCATAGTCCAGATTTTCCCTGGAAATATATCCTGCATCCGCTGCGATTTCGATGTTTCTTTTGTCATTGATAAAAATCAGGTTAATATCCAGGGACTTTGTATCTTCCGTAATTTTCTGGGTATAATCCGTGAAAACGGGTTCTTTTATCTTAATTACATCCTTTTTCTTTACTTCAATTTCAAACTCACCCAGATTATTTGTTTTAGTCTCGGTTTTGGCTTTCTTGGCTTTTATGGTAATGCCTTTAACCGGATATTGTTTAAAGGATGTTACCCTACCGGAAATTATTCGTGTCTGGCCTGCAACCAATAATGGAATAACAATAAAGCTAAACAGCAACAACAACTGAACTCTAATTTTCATCTTAGATATGTTTATTATAAAAGGATTATACGAATTTATTCATATTATTTATAACGGATATTAAAGTATACATTAAATATACCCCAAAATATGATATATGGTTACATAGAAACAAATATCAAGCCATTCTGACCAAAAATCTGTTTACTGAAATTTTATTAATTCCGGTTTAACTTTGAAGGTATTTGCTTTGCTTTAAATCCTGAATAGAAGTAAATTGACTACATTGGTATTTTTAATAATCACATTAATATTTTTTCAATATGAAACCTTCTCGAAACATGGCCAAATTGTTTTACATTGCTTTTATTTTCGGGCTGATAGGTAATCAAAATCTCTACAGCCAGAATTCTCTGATCATAAATGAACTGGAATATTTTGATATGCCGGGACTCTCTGTCATGGTTTTTGATGATTATTATCCTGTAGGTCGGCAAGGGGGTGTAACCATCATTCAAAATGATGTTCGGGTTGCAGCCAATGGTGATCTGCAACTAAGAGGATACTCCACAAATGGAGAGAAGATAGTGGACAAAGAATCCAATACTATCAGTAGAAAAGTAAGCTATGAAGATATACCATTTGATTATAGTGTTTCGGTACAGGCTATAGGAAGTAAAATAAAAATTTCCCTTGATCTTGATAATCCCCTTCCTGAAGAATGGGTTGGGAGAGCATGGTTTAAGATTGAGCTGTTTCCTGCCATTCTGTTTGGAAAGACCTGGGATCTGGATGGTAAAATGGGCATTTTCCCGACCGATTCCTATGGCCCTTTGGAAAATGGGGATATTAAACCCTATGCGGAAGGGAAAATCTTGTCAATTGCCCCTGAAACAGATTTACAAAGGATGACAATCAAGGCCTTAAATGGAAACCTTCAATTGACCGACGGAAGAATTTTCGGTAAAGCGAGGTGGTTTATAGTCAGAAGCGAAGTGCCCGCTGGAGTTACCCAGGGTGCTGTCCAATGGGAAATCGATGCAGTACCTGAAGAAAACCATATATATAAACCGGTAATACACCTTAGCCAGGTCGGGTATATGCCTAATGAACCAAAGAAGGCAGTAATTGAACTTGATAAAACAATTTCTGAAACAGATAATGTTGAAATAATCCGTATATCTCCTGACGGTTCAAAATCCACTGTCCTGTCAGAGAAAGCAGAACTTTGGGGAAAATACCTCAGGTATAACTATGCCATTTGCGATTTTAGTTCTGTGTCTGAACCTGGTATCTACCAAGTAAAATACGATGGCTCTGAATCTAACTACTTTAAAATTGGAGAAGATATCTATGAGCGGTATGTGTGGCAACCTACACTTGAATATTTTCTGCCAGTGCAGATGTGTCACGTGAGGGTGGAGCAAGGATCACGGATATGGCATGACTGGTGTCATCTTGATGATGCTTTGATGGCACCAACAAACCATACCCACTTCGATGGTTATTTTCAGGGCCCGGAAACATTTGTAGATTTTGAACATCCTGACCATGTGCCCCACCTCGATAAGGGAGGGTGGCATGATGCTGGCGATTATGATCTCAGGATAGAATCACAGGCAAATACTACGCTGCGCCTGGCACAAATGTATGAATTATTTGGCCACGATCTTGATGTAACAGAAGTTGATCAGGAGAAAAAACTGGTTACTGTTCACAGGTCTGACGGGATCTCGGATTTTCTTCAGCAGGTAGAACATGGAGTATTAACAGTTCTTGGCGGGTATCGTGGATTGGGTAGGTTATATGATGGGATAATCTGTAGAACAGGAAAACAATATGGTTTAAAAGGAGATGGGGGAGGCATGACTGATGATCTTGTTTATGATCCTGAATTACCAGAAGATGGTAAAACAGTATATACGTCTGGCTTGTTTGATGATCGCTGGGTGTTTACCGAAGATCATCCCAGACATGAAATGATCGGAATCGCTAGTCTGGCGGCAGCTTCAAGAGTATTAAAAGATTATCAGCCAGGTTTGGCGGAGGAGTCCCTGAGTGCTGCTGAAACATTATTTGAAATAACAAATAAAAAGGAAATGGTTCCGGATTTTGTATCCGCTGCGGCTGAACTCTATCTGGCTACTTCAAATAAAAAATATATTGATGCCATTGTGGGACAGAAAGAATATATACTGGACCATATCGACGGATGTGCCTGGGCAGTTGGCAGGGTCTATCAACATATAAAAGATACTGATTTTCGAAAAGATATGGACAAAGCTGTTCAGGATCTGTCAAAAAAACTTAATGAGAGAATGAAGGAAAATCCTTTTGGGATTCCATATGAACCAAGAATTTGGGGAGCTGGCTGGATCATTCAGAACATTGGTGTAAGACAGTATTTCCTGGTCAAGGGATTCCCGGGTGTATTTAATCCGGAATTGATTTTTAATGCCATGCAGTTTGTGCTGGGTTGTCATCCTGGAATGAATACCGCCTCTTTTGCCTCCGGGGTAGGTGAGAAATCTCTTTTGCAGGCTTATGGCGTGAACAGGGAAGACCTGTCTTATATTCCGGGAGGAGTAGCATCAGGTACCGCCTTGATCCGCCCCGATTATCCTGAACTGAAAGATAACTGGAGCTTTTTATGGCAACAGACAGAGTATGTGCTGGGTGGCGGTGGAACTAATTTCATGTTTCTCGTCATGGCCACTGACCAATTGCTAAAGGAATAGAATGAAACACAAAGTTCCGATAGTTCCGGAATAATATGTTATGCTCTTACTCAGGAATAATACCTTAGGTTGATATCCCGGAATAGGCAATTTCTCCCCTGTTAACAGGGGAGAAACAATTGATTATATGCCAAGGTATTTTTTCAAAAGCTCCCGTCCCTGGACTATGGCTTCCCGGCCACTGGATTCGATGCCGTACCAGCCCTTATAACCAGAGTCTCTGCAGAGTTTGATCATCTTAGCTGTTAATTCCTCACTGGGCTGATTTCTGTATGACATGCCATCCGCCCATGGAAGCATTTTTTCCAGGTACTCATAATTATTGAATGTGTCACTTGGGCTTCTCCAGTCAGGATAAGATCCAAAGTACAGGTTATCGACCGTATCGTATAGCTTAACCATCCAGTCCGCATCATTGGATACACCTCCATGGTTTTCAATAACAACACTGATTTTAGCCTGTATTGCATATTCAAGCAACATATTATAGGACTCAGAAGCCCATTTGAGAGCCTCATCCGGATCAACATCCTCCGGGCCCCTACAATTAGTGCGAATGGCATGACATCCAAGATAATGAGCTACATCGATCCATTTTTTGTGATTTATTACAAATTGTTTCCGAAGCTCTTTCGTTGGTTCACAACCATCTCCTTCAGCATCAACCATTATGAGCACCATTTTGACACCATGTTCATCAGCATTACTCTTCAACTGATTCAGGTAATTTACGGTAGGCACTTCGAACAAGGTGTTAACAAATTCGATTCCATTTAAATCAAAATCCTCTCTTGCCACTTTTGCAAAATCCAGGGTCTTCCATTTGCCATCCCTGATTTCCTGGACCAGGGCCCATTGAGCAAGAGAAATATCGTCATAGGTCATTCTTGGAGTAGCCATAGCGCGTGAATTTTTATGTAAGGAAGGTACTAAAAATCCCGCAGCACCAAGTACTGCAGATTTTTCTATAAAACCCCTTCTGGTAATCTTCTTAATTTTATCTTTCATCAAAATCTTAGTTAATAT
Organism: Cyclobacteriaceae bacterium; assembly: GCA_024644875.1. Classification (GTDB taxonomy): domain Bacteria; phylum Bacteroidota; class Bacteroidia; order Cytophagales; family Cyclobacteriaceae; genus JAGTVG01. Next base: position 24,883 of record JAHEGY010000026.1, on the reverse strand, counting down.
TCATACAATTATTATATTTTCCAGCCTTTTCGATAATCCCTGGTCAGGAATTTATTGGCGGCCTCATCATTTGTGATCTTCATAGAAGCAGTATCATATTTAACTTCTTTCTTAGCCCGGAGTGCAACCGCACCCAGGTTTATCGCTTCAGTAACTGGGCCAGCATAAAGGAAGCTTCCGTTGGAATTCTTGTTTTCTTTAATTGCCTGTGCCCAGGTATCTGATCTCCTTCCCCGTTCTCTGGGAGGAAGCTCCTTGTTCCCGGAATATGCATCCCTTTTGCTTGCCGGTATAATTTCAGGTTTCTCTCCTCGAAATCCTCCTATAATTTTCCCTTTATCGCCTACGAACATCATGCCTTCGTTCGGTATATCTCTATTGTCCACGGCAAGTTCTTCAGGAATAAAGGGCTTCATGCCACCGTCATACCAGAATAGATTAAATGGAGGTAGAGTTTCTTGTTTTGGGAATCTTAATTGTATTAAACTGGATTGTGGGAATGATACATCATTGTCAAGCCATTTGTAGGTATTTCCATCAACGTACCTGTGGGTGGTACCATAAGCTTTCGCTGCAACAGGAGGGGTTTCTATTCCCAATACTCTGAATAATGGGAACAGACTATAGTGACCCATGTCAGCAATACTTCCACCTCCGAAATCATACCACCCCCGGAATACATTATGCGTATAATGTGGGTGATAAGGCATATCCTGAACAGGCCCCAGCCATAATTCCCAATTAAATCCATCCGGGATTGGCGGAGTATCTGTTGGTCTTTTTGGCCACTGCTCCCAGACAGGCCTGTATGACCAGTTATGGATCTCCTTCAGTGTCCCAATTACACCGTCATCAATCCATTGTTTGACCAGCGTATACTCCGGTCTGTCGCTCCAGGCCAGGAGATGAGTAGTTACTTTGGCTTTTTTTGCTGCTTCATACACCTGTTTCCATTCATGCATCCTGTTAGCAATAGGTTTATGGGTGACAACATGCATATTATTCTTCATTGCTTCAATAGCCAGGTAGGCATGATGATGGTCAGGGGTCATGATCTTGACAGCATCAATGTCTTTTTCCTTAGCAAATAATTCCCGGTAATCTTCATAGGCGGCACATCCTTTATAATTTCCGGAAGCGGTATTCTTTCCATAATATTTTTCAACATACTCCTTGCCTATATCTCTGCCACCTGGAATTCCTTTATAATTACTGCCCCAGTCCGGATCATCTAATGTTTTTCGAATACTGTTCCTGATCCCATCAGGAGACCAGTCCAGATAATTGGTGGTAAACTTATTCGGATCAGCAACGGCAACGACCTGTATGTCCTCATTCTGCAGCATATCCGGCATTTCCCTTAATCCTTGAGTCCCGCATCCAATATTGGCAACGGTGACCTTATCTGATGGAGCTACTCTTCCCGGACCACCAAGAACATGGCGGGGGACGATAGATATTGTTGTGGCGGTAACACTCGCCGAACCGATAAATGTTCGTCGGTTCATCTTATTTTTACTTTTCATATCTTATGTATGTTTAAAAAATTGATGTCAAAAAGAATGCAAAAAACTATAAACATAGAAACAATAATTTGTTCTTCTAATCATTCAATTTAAGAAAGTGATATCTTAGAAACAAATAAAGATCATTTTTAAGGTGCTATTCAATTTAAATTAAATCGCCTGCAAATGTATAATCAAAATACATGGTAAAAACTCAGCCAATTGTAATTGGATTGATCCCTGAATATTCCTGCTTAAATGTAATTTTGCCGGATTATGACTAATTCTGCATCCTGAAAAAACAATAGATTGATTTTGCCGATAACTAAAGAGAAACAAACCCTTTGAAGAGTGGAACAGGAAAGATGTAATTGGGTATTTTGAAGCCAATAAAATCATTGGACCGCCTGGTTGGTCCAACTATAAGTGAATACCGGGCTCCTTATTCACGAAATTGTCCTTTGGCTTCTTCAGATTAAATAAACTTAATGAAGGTCAATTACTTTTCCGGTCCTGAAAGATTCATCAGCTGCCAGGACTATTCTCAGGCTATTCACAGCATCTTCCTGATGATCTCTGAGGTCGACATCATTGACAATCGAATTATAAAAAAACGCCTGTTCTAAATCACATAACCCCTGATGGTCCGGTTCATCTTCAGTATTTATTATTTCATCTGGTTTCGTCAATTCATGTTTATCATCAATCTCGGAGTAATGGATCTTTAAGCGGTTTGTCTGGGTATGCCCGTCTATGTCGTCGCTTTGACCTGTTTTATCGGCATCCATGATGTTGACACAACCTTTCGGGCCTATTACATCTTTCACAAAAAAGGAAACTTCGCTCATCATGGGTCCCCAGCCGGCTTCATACCATCCGACAGATCCATCCTCGAATATTACCTGCAGTTGGCCATAATTATACATCCCCGGACTGACTTGATCAGTTAATCTGGCACCAATTGCATGAACACGAATTGGTTTTGATCTTGTCATCTGACACATTACATCAACGTAATGTACCCCGCAATCCACTATAGGAGACATAGACTTCATTAAATTTAAATGAGTAAGCCATGTAGTGCCACTGCTTTGCTGATTAAGATTCATCCTCATAACCAGTGGCTTTCCGAGTGTATGAGTGATCTCAATAAATTTTTTCCAGGATGGATGGACCCGTAAAATATAGCCCACTACCAGTTTTTTATTTTCTTTTTGAGCCATTTGCACAAGATCGGCTGCTTCCTCAACTGTTACTGCCAAGGGCTTTTCAACAAAAACATGGGCACCGGACAACAAACTTTTCCTGGCAAGTTCGGCATGGGTATCCGGATAGGTGCATATACAGACCGCATCAGGTTTTGTAGCAGCAAGAGCGGTATCAAAATCATCGAATTGAGGAATTCCACCTAATTCATCTGAAAGATCTTCTCTTTTCTCCGGCAGGCGATCGACTAATCCGGCTAGTTCAAATCCTGAAATATTATGGTACGCAAGTGCATGTGATCTTCCCATATTCCCTATGCCTACTACAACTACTCTTATATTGTTCTTCATATTCGTTAATGTATTAATTTTATCTTAAAATAATATATTATTTTAGTTCAAGCCTATACTTATACTTTAATTTTGAAATTTATAATCCATAATACAAATTCATTTGTAATTTATCAAAAATTAGGTATTTTCAGCATTTCAATTTGTAAATCACACACTATCAGATTTTTTAAAATTTAGTAAATATGAAAATAATAATCAGAAAAGATTACCAGCAGTTAAGTCAGTGGACTGCCGATTACATCGCGGAAAGAATCAATAATTTCAAACCTACAAAGGAAAAACCTTTTGTTTTGGGTTTACCAACCGGGTCTTCCCCCCTTGGGACATATAAAGCCCTGATAAAACTCAATAAAGAAAGAGCTGTTAATTTTGAAAATGTGATCACCTTCAATATGGATGAGTATGTCGGATTGGATAAGGACCACGAACAAAGTTATCATTATTTCATGTGGGAGAATTTTTTCAATCATATAGATATACCTGCTGAAAATGTAAACATTCTAAACGGGATGGCCTCCGACCTGGATAAAGAATGCGCTGATTATGAGGCAAAGATGAAAGAGTTGGGAGGTATAGAACTTTTCCTTGGCGGGATAGGGCCTGATGGGCACATTGCATTTAATGAACCTGGGTCCTCCCTGGCCTCAAGAACCAGGATCAAAACATTAAATTTCAACACGATAAAAGCCAACGCAAGGTTTTTTGACAATGATATTCATCTTGTTCCAAGAATGGCTTTGACAGTAGGTGTCGGAACGGTTATGGATTCACGTGAAGTGGTTGTTATCATTAATGGATTTCATAAGGCCAGAGCCCTGCGTCAGGTAGTTGAAGAAGGTGTAAACCATATGTGGACAGTCTCTATGTTGCAGATGCACAGACATGCTGTAATTGTTTGTGACGATGAAGCCACCATGGAATTGAAGGCTGAGACCGTAAAATATTTTAAGGAAATCGAGCAGATAATTGATAATGAATTTCCGGATCTTGATTAAGTGATTCCAATATAGATGGGCTGCTAATTTAGTAGCCCATTGTTTTTTTTACGTGTTCCCGGCTCATTTTCAAACTTTCACGGATCGGCCTGGTGGGATCGAAATCATTTTCATGGGCAAGTTCAACCACAAGATCGCCTGAGAATTCTATTTTTTTCAATGTCTTCCCTATAGCCCTGAAATTTACATCACCTTCCCCTAATGATTCTGACCATTTTCCGTCTTTGAATTCATCCCGTATGTGTATGAAGACAATTTGATCCTGATATTTTTTAATAAAATCAAGCGGATCGACACCACCACGTAATAACCAGTTCAGGTCCGGCCCAAGTTTTATGTCAGGTATCCTTTTTAGTGTTCCTTTTAAATCGTGAAGACCATCCTCTACTTCATAAGTATGGTTATGCAGGTTAATTACAACACCATTTTTTTTGCCAATATCAATAATGTTTTTTAGAAGATGAGCCTGGTTGTCTAGTTGTTTTTCTGTTTTCTTTTCCGGCGCCCTCCCAACAGAAGTCCCCAAAGTTCTCCCACCTACAACTGCAAGATTATTAATGATATTTTCAACATCATCCAGAATTTCCTGATGTTTGGATTGATCCCACATATCAGCGCCATAGGAAGTTCCTATGACCGGTAGTCCGTATCTGTCTTTCAATTCGGAGATGATCAGGGCAGTCTTGTGGTTTCGCAGGGGGTGATGCATAAGTTCCACCCCATCGTATCCTGCGAATTTGATCCCCTGGAATATTTCATCTAATGCCGGGCTTATATCATAATCCGGTAATTCGGCGGCATAAATCCATGGATGTGCTCCAACGGTAACATTGTTTTCTTTGGAGATGTATTTTTCAGAGCCTAGTACCAGGCTATGTTTAAATGACAGTCCCCCTGCCAATATGGTACCTGTTTTAATTAAGAATTTTCGACGCGATGTTTTCATAAAATTGATATAATCGTTTAGATACAGATCTGTAATTAATAACAATTTTTTATTCAAATCAATTCTTATTTCATAAATTGATAAAAAATAGTTTATCATTTATTTTTTCATATTATGAATTCCAGGAAAAAATCAACAAGAAGAGATTTCTTAACTAAGGTCTCCATTGGAACGGCTGCACTTTCGGTTCCAAATATATTAGCAGCACGATCGACAGGTATCAGGAAGGAAATATTAGAACCTGAATATGTCAAGAAAACCTATTCTGCCAACGATAAAATAAGGCTTGCCACAATTGGATTTGGAATACAGGGAATTGGTGATACTGCCAATGCTGTTGGTGTTGATGGTGTTGAGTTTGTTGCTGCCTGTGATCTGTATAAAGGGAGGTTAACCAGAGCTAATGAACTTTATGGCCAGGATATTTTTACTACCAGGGATTATAGAGAAATCCTGGCAAAAGAGGATATTGATGCTGTCATCATCGCGACTCCGGACCATTGGCACGAGCGTATTGCCACCGATGCCATGAAAGCAGGGAAAGCGGTATACCTCGAGAAGCCTATGATTAAAAACATACAGGAAGGCCATAACCTGATCAAAGTCCAGCAGGATACCGGGTCGGTTTTGCAGGTAGGAAGCCAGGGAATGTCTGGTATCTATGCGGCGAAGGCCAGGGAATTGTACAAATCAGGAGCTATAGGTGACCTGGTTATGGTGGAGATACATAATGACAGGTATTCCTCAGAGGGTGCCTGGCAATATCCTATACCCCCCGATGCTGATCCGGATAATATAGACTTTGATACTTTCCTGGGATCTGCCCCAAAAGTGGAATATGATCCTGTTCGCTTTTTCAGATGGAGGAACTACCAGGATTATGGAACCGGGGTAGCCGGTGACTTATTTGTCCATTCCTTCTCTACCATGAATTTTGTTATTGATTCCTTTGGCCCTGTCAGGGCAAAATCAACAGGCGGATTAAGATATTGGAAAGATGGGAGGGATGTGCCTGATATTATGATGTCCCTATATGACTTCCCGGAAGCAGAAAATCATCCAGCCTTTAATGCTGTGCTAAGGATCAATTTTGTTGCCGGCGGAGGTGGTGGTGGAGCTTTTAAATTAATTGGTACCGAGGGTGCCATGGTCGTTGGCTGGAGATCCGTGATGGTAACCCATAGTGATATGGGATGGAGACCCACCGGTTATGCCCTGAAATCCTACTCTGAAAACATACAGAAAGAAATTAACAAAATGTATGATGCGAAGTATGATCAACAACGGGGTAAAATGTTAAATCCACAGGATACGGTATTTGAAGCTTCTAGTACCTATAAAGGTGCAGACCATGATCATTTCCTTACCTTTTTTGGTGCGATGCGTGGGAACAGGAAAGTGGTAGAGGACACCACGTACGGACTTCGGGCTGCCGGAGCAGCATTGCTGTCGAATTTCAGTTACTTTGAAGATAAAGCCGTCGGCTGGGACCCTGTGAATATGCAACTTCTATAAACCTGAATTATTATTATGAAAAAGCTGATTCGAAATTTTTTCACCTTGTTTTTTGTATTAATTGCAGTATCATCATATGCTCAGGATGATAAAATTAATGTTATTGTATTTGGTGCGCATCCCGACGATGCCGATGCTGATGCCGGGGGAACGGCAATAAAATTTGCGCAAATGGGGCATAATGTAATGTTTGTTGCTTTAACCAATGGAGATGCGGGACACTTTTCCATGGGCGGTGGAGCCCTGGCAAGAATTCGAAGAGCAGAAGCGGAAGAGGCTGGTAGAAGGGCTGGAGTGAAATATGTTGTGCTGGATAATCATGACGGAGAGCTAATGCCTACCTTGCATGTCAGATTACAGGTTATTCGTTTGATCAGAGATTGGAATGCTGACGTTGTTGTTGGACCAAGGCCCAATGATTATCATCCTGATCACCGGAATTGTGGGATAGTCCTTCAGGATGCTGCTTATATGGTCATAGTGCCTAATGTGGCTCCTGATACCCCTCCCTTGAAGAAAAATCCAATATTTTTATATGCTCAGGATTTCTTTCAAAAACCGAATCCGTTTACACCAGATATCGCAGTAGACATATCAGATACTTACAAACAAAAGATATATACAATGGCTGCCCATGAATCTCAGCATTTTGAATGGCTGCCCTGGACCTCCGGAAGACTGGATGAGATTCCAGAAGATGAAGAAGACAGGCTTGACTATCTGGCAAAATACAGGAAGGTAAGGATAACTGAAGAAGTAAGAAAATCCCTTGTTAAATGGTATGGTAAGGATAAGGCTGCTTTAATTACCGATGCAGAGGCTTTTGAGATTTGTGAGTACGGGCGGCGTCCGGGTGACGATGAGATCAGGAAATTGTTCCCCATGATAAAGTAAATCATAATAAATTTGTAATTTATTTTCGCCTTACACCTCAGCTGCAGTTCAATTTTAATATTTTAGTGGAAAAATTGAATTAATTTATTAACTAAGGATATAACTATGAAAAAATTCTCTTTATTATTTCTTCTATTATTGGCAGGTTTTATCAGCCTAAATGCACAGGATCGAAAGATTAATGTTATCATTTTTGGTGCACACCCGGACGACCCGGACAGTGATGCTGGAACTGCAATTCTGTGGTCTGAAATGGGACATAATGTAATGATGGTTTCCCTGACCAATGGAGATGCTGGTCACCAGGATATGGGAGGCGGTGCCCTGGCGAGAATTCGAAGGGCCGAGGCTGAAGAAGCCGGGAAACGATATGGTGTCAAATACATTGCCCTGGATAATCATGATGGAGAATTAATGCCAACCTTAGAAAACAGACTGGAAGTAATTCGCCTGATCAGGAAATGGAACGCTGATGTTGTTATTGGTCCACGACCTAATGATTATCATCCCGACCATAGATATACGGGCGTTTTGCTACAGGATGCAGCCTATATGGTGATTGTTCCAAATATAGCCCCCGATACACCGCCATTAAAGAAAAATCCTGTCTTCCTTTATACAAGAGATCGGTTCCAAAAACCAAATCCATTCACTCCGGATATAGCCGTGGATATTACAGATGTTTTTGATCAGAAAATTTATGGAATGGCTGCTCATGAATCTCAGTTTTTCTCCTGGCTTCCATGGACTGTCGGGCAACTAGAAAATGTTCCTGAAGATCCTGAGGAAAGATTAAAATGGCTTGGGAATATATGGGGAGGAGGAACTCTTTCAGCAGAAGCGAGAGCTTCCCTGGATAAATGGTACGGAGATGATCGAAGTAAACTGGTTAAGCATGCTGAAACATTTGAGATATGCGAGTATGGAAGAAGACCAGGTGATGCTGAGATCCGCGAGTTATTTCCGATGCTCGGTCAGTAATTTATCAAAGAATGTGAATTTTTTTTCGGAATTTCATAAAATTCTACGAAGCATAGAACTTTACCCAGCAGGATAGAAGAGCTACAATAAGTTTGTCATCTTTCAATGCCAAAAAATGGCGGTTTAACTTGAAGGATGATAAACTTTTTTTTATCTTATACTTATAAATACCTGGAACTGGAATTTTTGGAGAAAGTTCCAGTAAATGTTTTGCAATAATATTTGGTCTATGAGCAAAAGACCAGTTTGCTTTTCGATAATCTAAAAAATTAGGTTTACTGCATTTCTGAAAGGAAATGTTATTCCATATTCAATTCAGGAAAATAAATAAGATAATAATGGCTTGTGGAAAACTTAAGAAATATCTTGACGATAATAATGTGCCATATGTTACAATAACTCATTCTCAAGCATTTACTGCGCAACAGGTAGCGGCATCTGCACATATAAAAGGTAAAGAGATGGCAAAAACGGTTATTATTAAAATCAACGATAAACTCACAATGGCTGTTTTGCCGGCGACTTTTCATGTCGATTTCCATTTATTAAAAGAAGTAACAGGCAATGAAGATGTGGTCTTGGCACATGAATCAGAATTCAAAGAAATATTTGAGGATTGTGAGCTGGGTGCTATGCCACCATTTGGGAATTTATACAATATGGAGGTATATGTTGCCCAGAGCTTAACCGAGGATGTTGAAATAGCATTTAATGCTGGTACGCATTCTGAGTTGATCCGAATGAACTATTCGGATTTTGAAAGGCTTGTGCAGCCAAAAATTCTTAAATTCTCAGTTTTATAATCATTAACTTACACGAGGCTGTTTTATTACAGCCTCGTTTTTTTCACTTATCCACATTTAAAATCATTCCGGGGATACTTTTCCAGGAATATATATAACCAACATTTATGGTAGCATATCCCATCTAAGGATTGTTAAAGACGATTTCCTTTTTAAGAATATCCGGATTAAAACCCATCAGAGATTTTACAAACATTAATTGGATAGATGATGCTCAGCGTTTTGTGAGGATCCATTGGTGTTTAATGTCTTTGGTGGAATTCAGGAAGTAATTATCAGGTTAATCAGGCACAAAATGCCTATTATCCATAAAATTGTGGATAGTTGCTTGAATTTACCGCTGATAATTTTTAGAAAAATATAAGAAAGAAAGCCATAGGAAAGCCCCATGCTTATACTGCTTGTAAAAGGCATAATTATAACGGTGAAAAATGCCGGAATACCATCATCCAGATCTGTAAAATTGATTTTTTGAATGTTCCTGAACATGTATACGCCGACAATGATAAGAGCAGGCGCTGTTGCGTATCCGGGAACGGTTTGAATCAGGGGTGCAAAAAAAGGGGCGATTAAGAAGAGAAGGCCAACGATTATTGATGAAAGGCCTGTTCTTGCCCCTGCAGAAATCCCTGAGGCTGATTCGATATAGGTAGTTATTGTACTAGTTCCCAGTAGGGAACCAATTACAGTTGATACTGCATCAGAACCAAGGATCTTCTCAATACCGGAGATGTTTCCGTCTTTTTTTACAAGCTTTGCCTCATAAGCGCAGGCTATAATTGTACCCACGGAATCAAACAGATCTACGAAAAGAAAGGAAAAAATCACACCTATAAAACCGATCTTCAGGGCCTTAAGAATATTTAACTTAAAAACGACAGGCTCTATCGATGGGGGGGAAGAAATAAAAACCTCAGGAACATGAATATGCCCTAATATCATCCCTGCAATCACTATGAATATTATACCCAGAAGAATACTTCCCTTTATTTTTTTTATTTCAAGAATAATGATTATTAACAAGCCAAGAAGACTGATTATTAGTGTGCTTGACATCTCTCCCATTTGCACGAGGGTAGAGGAATTGCTTACTATCAATCCCATATTTTTAAGTCCCACAAAGGTGATCAGCAAGCCTATGCCTGCCGGTACGGCCAATCGTAAAGATAATGGTATAGCATGCACTATTCTTTCCCGGAACCCGGAGAAAGTCAGGATAAGAAATAATATTCCGGAAATAAATACAGCCCCCAGGGCAGTCTGCCAGTCTACGCCCAGTCCAATTACGACAGAATATGTGAAGAAGCTATTTAATCCCAGGCCCGGGGCAAGTGCAAAAGGTACATTCGCCCATATTCCAACAATTAGTGTCCCGATAAATGAAGCGATGCATGTTATCGTAATTAATGCACCTTTGTCCATACCCGTTTCAGCAAGCATATTCGGGTGTAGGAATATGATGTAGGACATCGTAAGGAAAGTAGTTAGCCCTCCGATTAATTCCTGCCTCAGGCTGGTATTCCTTTCTTTAATCCGGAAAAATCGATCGATCATCGATAAAAATGAGGATTTTAATAAAACAAAAATATGCAGATAATTTAATTTTACTATATTATAAAAAATGTGATCAGATCAAATAAAACAGGCTACTGTTTATAATGATTGGGTAAAAAAATACAAATTTGTAGCGAATCAAAGATTATTATTAACCTATATAACAAGAGATATAAAAAATCAGGATTATAAATAACATTCATTATATGCACCATATTGAAATTTCGAATGAATAAAAATAAAAAAGAACAATGACAGAAAGATCAGATAAGAACCCACCCAGACCTTACATTCTCAATGAAAATAATTGGAAATCGGTAAAAGAAACCAACTATTCTATAGCAATGCTTCCTTGGGGGGCAACAGAAGCCCATAACTATCATTTACCTTATGGTACCGATAATATTCAATGTGATTATATTGCTGCAGAAGCCGCTAAAAAAGCTTGGGAGGAAAATGTGAAGGTAGCAGTTTTGCCAACTGTGCCCTATGGCGTGAATACACAGCAGCTGGATATCAAATTAACCATTAATATGAACCCTTCGACTCAGGCATTTGTATTGAGGGATATTGTGGACTCTCTCAATGGACAGGGGATTAAGAAATTAATTGTATTAAATGGGCATGGCGGAAATGATTTCAGGCAAATGATCCGGGAGATAAAAGCTGATTATCCGGGATTCTTCATAGGCACTATCAACTGGTACCTGGTTGAAGGTGATTGGAAGAAGTATTTTGAAGATACAGGCGATCATGCCGGAGAAATGGAAACGAGTATAATGATGCATATCGCGCCAGACTGGGTATTGCCATTGAAAGAAGCCGGTGATGGAGCCAGTAAAAAACTCAAATTTCATGGACGGCATGAAGGATGGTTGTGGGCTCCGAGGGAGTGGACGAAAGTATCCAGGGATACTGGAATCGGTAATCCATCAAAGTCTTCTGAAGAAAAAGGAAAGAATTATCTTGGGAAGATCATTCCGAAAATTACTGAATTCCTGATTGAACTGGACAAGACTGATCCGGAAGATCTATACATAGATTGAATTTGCACATAATAATGAGAATCTCATTTAAGGAAATTCAGGGAACCCTGAATCATATATTACTTGATCATGGATTTACGCCGGAAAAGGCCGGAATCCTGTCCAAAGTATTTACAGAGTCTTCCCTGGATGGCGTTTATTCTCATGGATTGAACAGGTTTCCCAGGTTCATTAATGATATTAAAAAAGGAATAGTGAAAGTTAAGGAGGAACCTGAAAAGATTAATAACTATGGAAATATAGAACAATGGAATGGCAACCTCGGACCAGGTATATTAAATGCACTTTCTTGTATGTCGAAAGCCATGAAGATAGCTGGATCTTCTGGAATCGGCTGTGTTGCTCTTTCAAATACGAACCATTGGATGAGGGGAGGCACTTATGGATGGCAGGCTGCGGATAATGGATATATTGGCATATGTTGGACCAATACTCAGCCCAATATGGTGGCCTGGGGTGGGAAGGATCCCGTATTGGGTAATAATCCACTTATTTTAGCAATACCAAGAAAAGAGGGAAATATTGTCCTCGATATGGCTATGTCTCAATATTCTTACGGAAAGATGCAGGCCTATGCTCATGAAGGGAAAGAGTTGGAATTTGTTGGTGGCCTGGATGGTATTGGATCCCTGACTAAGGATCCACAGGAAATCATAAGTAATGAAAGTGCATTACCAATAGGATTCTGGAAAGGATCAGGACTTTCTTTTATCCTGGATATATTGGCAGCCATTCTGGCTAAAGGCGATCCTACGGTTCGGGTTGGATCAAGAAGTGAGGAATACGGTCTTTCACAAGTCTTTATTGCGATTAATATGAAATGGCTGGATAATAAATATTCTTCAGGTATTATTCAGGAAGTAGTACAGAATCTGCATAACTCTGCACCAAAGGGTAATGGTGAGAAAACATATTATCCGGGTGAAAAAACACTTTTAACAAGAATTGAAAATCAAAAATTCGGAATTCCCGTGAATCCTGAAATCTGGGAAATCATCAAAAATCTTTAAGTGTTGTTCGAAGTTTCCTTTTCGAATATCAGCTTTACCTGCATATATTTTATTAATAACTTTCAATAAGGCAATATAAATCTCTGATATATAGTAAATTATATATGGGGTAATTATTTAATTGTTTATCTATGATTTGGCTTGATCAATCCATTGAAGATTATGGAATCAAAATTAATTTTTGTAAATTTCTAGTGATACGGGTGTTTTACTTAGTTTATGTTTTTTAAATATTTACCATATCCCAATTCTATTTGATAGATTTTTAAAATTAGGACCATGGAGAATAGAAGATCATTTTTAATCAAAGCCGGAATTGGAGTTGTTACATTACCTTATCTGTCTTGTTGCAGTAGTTTTAACAGATCAATAACTCATCTTGTTTCTATCAGCTTCGATGATGGATTTGAAAAATCTTTTCTGAAAACTGCTGAGATCTATGAAAAATATGAATTGAATGCCTGTTTTAATGTAATAGCTTCAGGACATGAAAATGATTTCAAACCCCCGGATGGTTACATTCAACCATTGATAATCGGCAATTTTGATTTGTGGAATGAATTAAAAAGAAGAGGCCATGAAATTATGCCACATGGATACATACATGAAAACCTGGCCAGGATAGAACTATCAGATGCTCAAGAGCTCATTATAAAATCTCTTGATGTCTTTTCTGATAAACTGATAAACTTTGAACCGCTTCAGGCAATATTTAATTTCCCTTTTAATTCTTCTTCAGAAGAACTAGAAGATTGGCTCAAAGATAAAGTATTGGCATTTCGCACCGCTGGTAGTGCTGTTAATAAACTTCCACACAAAAGACAGAAAAAGCTTACTTGCATAAGTGCTGGTCCGGATAATATAGATCTGTATTTTGAGGAACAGCTTCAGAAATTTCTGTCGGAACCGAAAGGATGGTTTATCTTCAATGCGCATGGACTTGATGGCGAGGGTTGGGGGCCGATGAGTTCAGGCTACCTGGATGAGCTCCTGGACAGATTACAAGGAATGGATCATGTAGGTATAATGCCTGTTGGCAAGGCTCTTTTATCATTATAGATTATAAATCCTTATGCAAATGATTACAAACAATCACCATAATAATAAATTCATAATAGTAGTATTATGAAAAATATGCAACACATACTGTTTGTTTTTTTAATTATTCAGGCTATAGCAACGGATCTTTTTGGACAGGCATCTGTAACGGTGCATCATGACAGATGTGTAACCTTTAAGGTCTTGGGGCTGTATGCCAATTCCCTATATATTGAAGGACTTGGGAATGCTCTTGGGGGTAAGCACTTTATGAATTTGTCACGGGATGGAATCTGGGAGGTCACCACTCCGCCCATCGAACCTGGATTTCATTATTATCAGCTGGTTATTGACAGTGTAGCTGTTAATTTTCCAGGTCAACCAACATATTTTGGATGGGGAAAGGAAACTTCGGGATTGGAAATTCCGGACGATAATCTAGAATTTTATCTGCCACATAGAACACCCCATGGTGATGTTAGCGCAAAGTGGTACCACTCAAAAACGACCAACACAATAAGAAAAGCATTAATTTATACACCTCCTGGTTATCATGTTGATCTAAATCTGAGATTCCCCGTTTTATATCTGCAACATGGTGCTGGTGAAAATGAAATGGCCTGGGTATATCAGGGAAAGGCAAACTTTATAATGGATAATCTTATCAGCAGCGGGCAGGCCATCCCAATGATTATTGTAATGGATAACGGATATGCCGCAATTCCAGGTTCAGAAAACCCGGAGAGACCATCCCGGGAAGATAATGATTTTGAGGGTTTATTGCTTAATGATTTAATTCCAGTAATTGATCATAATTTCAGAACAATCAGGGACCGGGAATACAGAGCCCTGGCAGGACTATCGATGGGCGGAGCGCAAGCCATTCGTATCGGATTTTCGAATCTGGATTTGTTTGGATCTATCGGTGTCCTGAGCTCATACCCCGGGAACTTTGATGTGCAATCTGTTTACCGAGCGTATGATTTAAATGAGGAATTGGGATTGCTGTGGCTAGGTTACGGTAAAGAAGATAAAAGATATAGTAAAGGATTAGATTTTCATCATGAATTGAGAAAAGAAGGTATTGAGCATATTTGGTATGAGTGTGAAGGAGGACATGTCTGGCAGGTATGGAGAAAACATCTGTACGATCTCGCCAAACATCTTTTCAAATAAAGCCTAATACGGATTATTTTTTTTACTAATCATACTACAATTCTGATTTCTATATCTCCTGTGCCTCTCAAATCCACTTCTGCAGATTTGCAAATCAAATCAAAGAGATGAAGTTCTCCTACGCCATCTAATGAAGCAGTAATATTTTTTGCCATGCCAGTTAATTCAACATCACCTACATCATTTAATTCAATAAACAAGTCTTCAACGTTTAAGTTAAATAAATGAATATCTCCAACATCATTCTGGATGATACTTAATTCACCGGCAGTAAAGCCATCATTACATATGATTTGAGCTACATCATTTTGCTCAATCAGGATAAAAGTGGGGGCAAAAATATCAAATTCAGCAAGTTCCCTGGATTCGTTTATTACTATGCCGGGATCTTCGTAACATTCGCAGGATGATACAAGGATAGCAAACAATACTAGATATAGATAAGATTTTAAAGTAGATAGTTGTTTCATTGTATTAAAATTTAAGTTAAAATCATTTGTGTTTTAATAAATGACAACCAGGATTCATATTACCCCTACTGAAATCTATATTTTTTTATATTTCCAGAAAGTTTATATATTGAGGATGCATTTTTAATTTTATGAAAAGAGTCAACCTTGTTATTTTATTGCTGGGATTCATTTTTTGGATAAGCATCCACCCACTTATCGCCCAGAAAAAAGATACCACGAAAACCAAAATTAAGAAAGGCTGGACCTTTGGCGCCCTGCCTGTTGTAGCATATGATACGGATGTTGGCCTACAATATGGTGCACTGGTTAATTTATTCGATTATGGAGATGGTTCCATGTATCCTGACTATCGGCATTCTCTTTACCTGGAATGGTCAAATACTACAAAAGGAAGTATGATTGCCCGGTTTTATTATGATTCAGAATACCTGATACCGAATATCAGATTTACTGCCGACGTCAGCTATCTTACTGAAAAGGCGCTTAACTTTTATGGATTCAATGGTTATGAAGCTGTCTATAACCCTGAATGGGAAGAGGAAAATGATCCGGCGTATCGTTCACGGGTATTTTATCGTCACGAAAGAAAAATGTTCAGGGTAATGGCTGGATTCCAGGGTAACCTGACTCAAAACAATGACAAATTAAAGTGGATAGCTGGGTTTACTTATTTCAATAATAAGGTTGGCTCGGTTGACATTGACCGCTTAAATGAAGGTAAAGATCCTGATGAAATGTTACCTGATACAGCAGGATTATATGATCTTTATAAGAGAAATGATGTTTTATTGCCTTCGGAAGCTGATGGAAACCAGTTGACCTATTTAAAAGGAGGATTAGTGTATGATGGAAGAGATTTTGATGCTTATCCTACTAAAGGAATATGGACTGAGGCCGTTTTATCGTATTCTCCGAAATTCCTGGGAGACTGGGAGTCTAGCTATCTGAAATTTACATTTATACATCGTCAGTATTTCTCATTACATAAGAAGGATCTTGTCTTTGCCTACCGTCTGGCCTATCAGGGTACGCTAGCTGGCGAGGTTCCATTTCATATTCAACCCCATATCGTGCCCATTGACATGAGATCAGCTACCTCACAGGGATTGGGTGGAAAACTTAGCTTAAGGGGCGTATTAAGGAACAGGGTCGTAGGTGATGGATTCGTTCTGGGAAACTTTGAATTCCGATGGATCTTTTTAAGAGCCGTGGTATTTAAGCAGAATCTTTATGTGGGGACTAACCTGTTCTTTGATACGGGAAGGGTAGTTCAGTCCATTGAGCGCGATCTTAGTGACTGGCCGGAAGACGAATCTTTCGATCAGTTTTTCAATCCCGGATCTGAATCTTTTCATTCAACTGCCGGGATAGGAATTAAAGTAGGATTGAATGAGAATTTCGTTGTCTCAGCCGATTATGGACGAGCATTCGATGTGGGTGATGGTACATCGGGTTTTTACATAAAACTATTCTGGCTGTTTTAAGTTTGAGGAGCATCATACAGCTTTTGCCTCAGCGTAGTAAGCATCATTCAGTATTTCTTCAGCACAGTGAGTATCAGGCAGCTTTTGCTTAAGCTCAGTAGAGTCAGGCAGCTTTTACCTCGACCTGTCTCTTTTTATTTGAAGCCTTGGGCATAGTCCCAAAAACATAATCCCACAATCGCGTTGATACACCAAAAGCGCTGTAGGGATTAGAATAATGATGAGCCTTATGGTGCTGCCATAGCTTTTTCCATGGCTTATATTTCGGGCTTTTGATCCGGTGCTGATAATAATGTAAGGTTATATAAGCATCATACCCAAGTATAAATCCCGGAAAAAAAGCAAAAGCATAAATACCCATGATAAGATAAAAGAATCCAAAAAACAGTGATCCGAGCAACAATCCAGGTATCGGGGGCATGGCGAGTCTCTCAGGATCTTTTGGATAATGGTGATGTTTGGAATGCAAGCTCTCCTGGAATTGGGTATACTCTTCAGAATTGGTTTCGGTATGATAGACGAATCTATGAATAATATATTCCATAAATGTCCAGGAGAAGAAACCAATCACACTGAATGCAACAATGTTTGCTATTGACAATTCAACTCGGGTAATCGTATACCAATAAAAAATCATAGCTACTATCACCCACATAATATGAGGGACACCAAAAGGAGCACGAGATAAGAATTCAATAAATTTGTTTTCATATAACTTGGCACTTTCTTCCTTTCTTGCCTTTAAATGCTCCGGCATTCTTGTTTTTCCTTTTTTAAATTCCAGATATTGTTCTACATTTTTACTCATAATCTTTTGTTCAGGAAGGTATTCTCAATATTTAATTGCCAGCAAATTTATCAATTCCTACAAAAAAAATGAAAATGTATTTATTCTTTATGTGATATTCAAAGTAAACTTAATTGAAACTTAGCGCGGATGAAATTAATCCTACCTTTTTTAGCACCTGGTATTTAGACATAAAAACCAAAGTTTTCATATTTCTAACTGCTACTAAATAAATGTGTTTGATAATTGCACCGATTAATCAATACAATTCCGGTACAAAAGTCTGTTCATTCATTGGCGGACGTTCGTATTGATCCGTTCTCTTCAATTTTGGAAGCTTAATAGGTGGTTCTTTTTTATAGGTATAAGGTATTTTTGAAAGCAAATGTGCTATACAGTTTAACCTGGCTTTCTTTTTATTATCACTATTTACAGAATACCAGGGTGCCTGGCGTGTATCTGTGTGAAGAAACATTTCATCTTTTGCTTTTGAATATTTGACCCAGTTTTCACGGGATTTAATATCCATCAAACTGAACTTCCATCGCTTTAGCGGATTTTTTATTCTCTCTTTAAATCGTTTTTCCTGGACATCGTCACTAACCGAAAACCAGTATTTTATTAGAATAATTCCTGATCGTATCAGCATCTGTTCAAATTCGGGGCATGACCTTAAAAATTCCCTGTATTCTTCTTCTGTACAGAACCCCATTACATGTTCTACCCCAGCCCTGTTATACCAGCTTCTGTCAAATAAAACGATTTCACCTCCAGCCGGCAGATGTGACGTATATCGCTGAAAATACCATTGTGTCTTTTCTTTTTCTGTAGGAATACCCAAGGCAACTACTTTGCATATTCGGGGATTTAAGCGCTCTGTAATACGCTTGATCACACCTCCTTTTCCCGCAGCATCACGACCTTCGAATATTACCACAATCTTTGCCTTTTTCTTCTTTACCCATTCCTGAAGCTTAACCAGTTCAATCTGTAGTTTCAAAAGTTCTTTTTCGTAATCCAGATTGCTGGACTTTTTATTGGATATATTTTTTCCATTTCTTCCGTTAGACTTACTCATCTTATTGCGATACAGGTTTTTACATGCATACAATTTAACGAAAAAATTATATTTTCATTATGAATTCTTTTTCTGAATTAGTAAACTACTTCTTTAATGGCTCCGTTTTTTAATATAACTTTTGCTTCTGTTATGAATAGACCCCTTGATTCTCTGACAGATTTAGCAGATATATTATAGGATCCGGAATAATTCGGTTGGAGCCAGATTTCGCCAATGCCCTCTTTAGACAGCTCAAGTTCTGCACCTTTGTCAAAATACTTATTTGCGATCAGTTTGCCAATGTAATAGTCTACATTTTTACTATTATCAGACATATAGAAGTTTAATAGTACTTGTTCGGCATAATCTCTATTATGAACGATCTTAAACAGGAGTTGGGGAAAATCAGTTCTTAATTTCCCGCCGGGTGAATATTCCTTTAATCCGTGTGCAGGATTATTATGTTTAAACTCCTGTTCTGTCTTCTTTCCGCCATCTTTATAATACCGGATCTCAGTACCATTTAAATTACCATTGTTAAATGGCCTTATTCGATAAATCTGACCGCTTTTGTAGTATTTTTTCTCAATTCCTTGTTTCTTATTATTGATATAATTAACCACCGTTGCGATCTGACCACTGGGATAATAAGTAACAGCTTCTCCATGGACTTTGCCGTCTTTAATAATGATTTTAGATTTAAGGATTCCATCGGCATTGTATACGTATTCTGTTCTGGACGTTGTCTTAAGTTCTTTTTCAGGAGCATTACTGCATGAAAATAATGTGGATATCAGAAGGAAAAATATCCCAATTTTTAAAAAGAAATAAAATAGATTAGTATTCACATTTATAAACATATGAATACTAATCTATTTAAAAAGAGAAATATTTAAAAGCAGCTAAGCCGATATAAAAGACCGGTATGGTCAGGAACCATTTCCGTTTTCAAGTTCTACCTTTTCCTGGTGATCAATGGAATGATAGAGACTGGCGAATGCGGAAGTCACCCACATGGCAGCAGGAAAGACACCAACAATAAGCAGAATAAGCCCCAGTATGATGATAAAAAAGGATAATACACCCATGCCAAATATCTTCCAGCCATGTCCGGCAGTCATTTGCCAACTCTTTTCTACAGCCTTAACTGCGTCCAGGTTTCTGTCCATTACGATAAACGGAACGAATACAAGCCGGCATGCAAAAATGATCCCTGGAATTATCAGAAATACAAATCCAATTCCGATAATAGCAGTCGCCAGGAGGTGAGCAAGAATAATGTTCACGTAATTATTGAATCCGATAAACATTTCTTTTATGTCAATTTCCTGATCACGAATAGCCTTTAAATATATCCAGTCCACCCCATATGAAAATATAGGGAATAACAAAATCCAGTAGAAAAAAGCTAAAACCTGGAGTACAACAATTCCCGGTGTGATATCATCTTTGAAGCTGTCAGCAACACTGATGGGAACGTGTAGTACAGTTATTATTATGGAAACCAGGAATAAGTAAAGGAAATATTTCCACATTTGTCGCCATCCGAAACTAAAGGATGTATTAATGCTTGAATCAGGCACATATGGTTTTTGAAGATCTTGATTAATCATAATTATATTATTTTGTTTATTCAATTATACGGGCTAAATCTGGATAATTTGACAAACTAAAGTCGTGTTTTTAAATTCAATACTTTGGTAGGGTGATAGAGATCTTTAAATTCCTTACATTTGATTTCATTACAATATGGCCACAAATCTTATTTATTTCTCTCTATTGCTTATCACTCTGGGAGCCGCCACAGGGGCCATTTTGATTGCTAATTATTTGAGAAGATCATATCCTGTCAATTTCGTCCAATCCTTGTTTTATTATGTGATACTGATGTGTGCATTCGGAGTATACGGAATCTGGGGATTAATTTTTATTAAGGTAATATTGACAGAAGTAACCCTGTCTGATAATCTTCAGACTATGATTTCTTACGCAATACCTTTTCTAGGATTTCCCTTTCTTATTATGGCCTGGTATATGTATCTAAGGTTCTGCTATGAGTTATCCGGCTCAAAGGTAGGAAGATTAGCATCTGTATCGTATTTCTTTTTTCTTCTATTTTTTTTAATTGTGCTGGGGTGGTCAATAGCTCAAAAAAGTGATGAGGTTATAACTATGCCCGGAATAGGAATAATTTACGTTTACCTTGTTCTAGATGTGTTGCTAACTGCCTGGGGATTGATTTTTTTAATAATTAAATCCTTTAAAATTAAGACTATAACAAATGTGCCCGTCAGGAATTATGTATTGCTGACAGCAGTGTTTCTACTTTTAAAAATCATATCGGCCTACATTTATTATCTCTTCCCGGCCTCTATACCCGTCTTCATATTATTATTTTTTCTTGCAGTAGTGATCCCTGTGATATATTTCTATAGCCAAAAAGACCGGTTCATCGTAATGAATAAAAGCGGATCAGAACTATCGTCTTTAGAAAACATGATCGCACGGTATGGGATCACCAAGAGGGAACAGGAAATTATTAAGGAAGTTTGCTCTGGCAAAAGCAATCAGGAAATAGCTGATACCTTGTTTATATCTTTACAAACAGTAAAAGATCATACCCATAGAATTTATCTTAAAATAGGTATTAAAAGTAGGGCCCAGTTAATAAGGATAATGCAATTAAAATAGAGGCTACTTATAAGGCAGCCTCTTTCAGTTTATTTTTTTGTAGCGGTCATCGGGAAGGTGTTATAATCCACCCCGATAGTACCTGAAAACTGTGGCCCGTCAAAAGTGCCATCCATGTCCAATGTCATACCCTGGATATCGAAATTAGCTGAAAGTTTGTTTTCAACAATTGCCAGATCATTCAATTCGATCTCCCCCATATCCGATGTCAGCTTGCCTATAAATGCATCGCCTTCTTTAGATATATTCATTACACCTCTAACATCTCCATTTGGTGTGTCTTCAACAAGATATTCCCAATCACCCAGATAAGCATCTTCTTTGCTTGTTTTTGTGCCAGCACATCCCGCCCAGATTAAGCCAGCCAGGATTATCAACAGATAACCAGTTTTGAAAAATTTTGTCATAATTTTTGCGTTTTATGGATTAAAAAATGTAGATGTGAATATAATTATAAAATTTATTCTAAATCTCAACTTATTGATTCAAAAAATCTATTATTTGAATAAATGAACTCCAAAAAATACTTCAAGCACGGTGATTACAAACACTATTCCCAATACAACCGGTGCAATATACTGCAGACAAAAACCAACATACTTTGCTATCCAGGATTTAAGGAATTTTTCATTTCCATAGGATAGCTCCCGGAATAACTTTCGGCGTTTCCATACATACACAGCAAAAATGGAAATAAAGAAACCTCCAATCGGTAAAAATGTATTTAGCGCCAGATCAGTAATAAATGTCATGAAATCCGTTGCTTTTTCTGCTCCGAAGTAAGTAATAAAATTAGTGAAAAATTCAGAATATCCATTTCCGATTAGGGAAGGGATACCTATCAGGAATATCACCCCGGCGGAGATCCACACGGCTATTTCACGTCTAACCTTTTTCTGGTCTACGAGATATGATACTGGAAGCTCCATTAATGAGATCGTGGAAGTCAGGGCAGCAAAGGATAACAAAAGGAAGAATAGCGCACCAATGAATATACCTAAAACCGGCCCCATATTCTCAAATACTCCTGGTAGTGAAACGAATATCAAACCAGTTCCTCCATCAGTATCCAATCCTTGTGAGAAAACTATTGGAAATATCATCAGTCCAGCCAGAAAGGCAATTCCAACATCTGAAAGGGTAACAATTGCACCCGAACTAATGATATCTTCCTGTTTCTTTAGGTAACTTCCATATGTAATCAAGGCACCCATTCCTAATGATAGGGAGAAAAAAGACTGTCCTAATGCCCTGTATATGACTTCTATGTTCAATTTTGAGATGTCAGGAACCAGGTAAAACTTCACGCCTTCCATTGCATTATCTAGGGTCAATGCATAAATAGAAAGAAATAGCATAATCGTGACCAATACCGGCATTAGTATCTTACTGGCACGCTCTATCCCGTTGGTGATACCTTTTGATACTATGAATGCTGTCACTACCATGAAAAGTAATGAATATCCCCCAACTTCGCTGATGTCTGTTATAAAAGTTTCGAAATTTTTGCCAATGTCAAAGTTACCCAACAGGATTTCAACGAAATAACCGAAAACCCAGCCGGCAACAACATTATAAAAGGATAGTATCAACACACCACAAAGGACACTTAAATACCCGATGAAAGTCCAGTTGGGGTGCTTCATCGCCTTAAAGGAACCCACTGGATTTTTCCGTGACCTCCGTCCAATAGCAATTTCAGTAATCAATAGCGGATAACACAATACAAAGCAAAAAAACAGGTATATGATTAAAAATGCCGCACCTCCACCTTTACCTACTTCAAAAGGAAATTTCCATATATTCCCAAGACCGACAGCACTGCCTGCTGCAGCAGCTATAAATCCAAACCTTGAGGAAAACTTGTTTCTCTTTTGTACCATTAAAAGTGCTCTTATGAGGTATCAATCTAATGTCCCTGAAGGACCAAATAAAGTATATTGAACCTTACAATGCAAATAAATTTGAAATCTTTAAGGAAATTGTAATACTTGTTGGTTTCCAAAGTATTTTAGTAATTACCAAATGTAAATTCTTTAAGGACATAAACTGAGCGGATTTTGAGAAATGGAACGATAAAAGCAGGATTCTTGTTTACTATAATTCTGATAATACATGCAAATCTTCAAATACATGCTGAATTATTCCGGAGAGTACCTGTTATAGTTAACATTGATTTCGAGAATATGCCAACAGGCTCTTTCAGTACCTTAGATTTGAATAAAGTAATATTAAAATCCAATAATGAGGAAGACCGGATTTTAGGGAAAGGAGGCAAGATTCAATCGCAATGTCTATATATAACCGGGGGTGAAGATCATATATTGGAATTCGAGCTTGTTGATAGTGCAATTCCAATTCGATATATCTCCTTTCGGGGACAGAAATTAAGTTCAAAAATATCATTGAATTTCATTCTTGAGATATTTAAGCAAAACGATTGGCATGAAGTTTACAGTGAGGATTCCGAATTTACTACAGATAGATTCTCTGATGCTATTAATATTTCTTTTCCTTACACTGATATATACAAATTCAGAATTAGATGTTCGAGTCCGGCGAATGGCGGTTTGTTGCTGGACGATTTTATCTTGCTAGATAATTCCTTGATGGAAGTTATGGAAGTTAATACTAGCAGTATAAAGCTACCGGTTCTTATCGATAAGCCTGTGAATGGATTACAAAAGATCTTGATTGATACAGAAGGTGAAGCTAATCCCAGGTTATTGGAAAATATCACCATTGGTTTTGATCAATCTAACGACATAGCTATGATAAATTCACTGTTGGTTCATTACACAGGTTCGAATCCTGAATTTAATACAGGTAAAAAAATAGCTGAGATCAATAATCCTGAAAAGCACCAGGAAATCAACCTAAGCCAGGCATTGCATCATGGGAAGAATTATTTCTGGGTAAGCGTATCCTTATTTGATAAATCGAATATTCGTTCATATTTCTATTCTTTCATTAAGGAATTAAGAATTTCAGGTGTTAAGTATGCTATTAAGGAGGAAAATCCGCGATACAAACACCGTCTGGGGCTTGCAATCAGAGATCATAATGATGATGGTGTTCATACGTACAGGATCCCGGGACTGGTTACAACCAATAATGGAACATTGATCGCTGTTTATGATGTTCGTCGAAACAGTTCAACTGATCTACAGGGAGATATTGATGTGGGTATGAGTCGAAGTATTAATGGGGGACAATCCTGGGAAAAAATGAAGATAATAATGGATTTAGGAATGTGGGGGGACTATCTGAAGAGGAAAATGGTATAGGTGATCCATCTGTACTTGTGGATAGACAGAAAAATACTATTTGGGTTGCTGGTATCTGGGCTCATGGGCACAAGAACAA
>JAHEGY010000025.1:24841-46369 GCA_024644875.1 Cyclobacteriaceae bacterium | reverse complement strand
AATCCTGACCAATCCGCTGATTCTAAAGTAAATGGAAAGCAGGTGAAAACGACCAGCAGACAAGCCAATACACAAAACGCTTCCAGTCAACAGAAAAAAGCTGGTGAAAATACATCCACCGACTCCAAAGCAACCGGACAGGAGAAAAAGTCGACCAGCGAGCAATCGAATACAAGAAGTGCTTCAAATCAGCAGAAGCAAAAGAATCCTGACCAATCCGCTGATTCTAAAGTAACCGGACAGGAGAAAACGTCAACAAGTAAGCAATCCGATACACAAAACGCTTCTGGTAAGCAGCAGAAAACAAGTAAAAATCAAACAGCTAATTCTGAAACAACAGTAAAGGATAATAAAGGGCAAGATAATCAAACAAAAGAATCTCAATCAACTGAGAAGGGAAGAAAGAAGAAAAAATAGTTAGAACTGGATCGAGTTTTAAATAATGCTATCAATTCTGCATAAAAAAATGCATATACGATGCCGTAATGTATGAAATTTGAATTAGATATTTAATCTAAATATCCAAATTACTGCTGAACAACTTTTGTGCGGACTCTATTTGCTCCTGATTACCTAACAAGTATACAACATCCTCATAATGTAAAATTTCTTTCGGGGATGGGTGTTCTATAATCTCTGTCCCTCTTTTAATTGCAACCAGGGTAACACCCGTTTTACTTCTTAATTGCAGTTCAAGTAGAGATTTCCCATCTGCCTCAGTATTGGAATTTATAGTAATTGGAGTTATACTGATCTTTGAAAACTCATCAAAAATATTGGCCTGATTTGCAATGTCCCTTTCACTAAAGACACCCAGGATCATATTCCTTATATTTCTAAGTATACTGGTGACTTTATTTTTGGGATAAGCACTTTTAATTAGAATCCTATTAAACAGATCAATGGCAATTTCAAGCTTCTCAGGCAGAACCTGATCCGCACCTAGTTTATACAATTCTTCCAAATTATCTATCTGCTTGGCACGCATCAGGATAAAAGCTTTTGAGTTTATTTGCCGGACTTTTTCAATAATGGCCATGGCTGGAATGATGTCGCCTACAGATATCACAACATATTCGGCAGTATCCACATGGGCTTTTAAAAGAATGGGTAGATTAACAGCATCTCCGTAAATTACCAAATCACCTTTCTTCATTTTCTTCTGTGCAAGGGATGGATTGAAGACAATTGATACATGTTTCATATCACTATCTTTCATGATATCAGACAAGATCAAGGCACTGTCATCAGTACCTATGATAACCAGATGATCTTTCATATCCGGTACTTCAATTTCCTTTAAAGGAAATAAGCCCTTTCTCATAATATCAGGTAGGGGAAGTTTTAATAATGCATTGGCTAAGGGCAGGGAGATTTTCATCATAAAAGGGGTTAAAGCCATAGTGATAACCGCTATCGCCAGGAATAACTGATAATAAAAATCAGTCAGGATCGCATAAGCAAATCCGATCTCTGCCAAAATGAATGAAAACTCGCCTACCTGACTCAGGGCTACTCCTACCAGGACCGTACCCCGAAAAGTATGCCCCAATAAAAATCCTGTCCCGCTGGCAATAATGAATTTAATAAGGATGACCAATAAAACGCTAAATAATACCAACTGGATATTATCTGCTACGAATGACAGGTCAAGCAGCATACCAATGGATACGAAAAAGAAGCTCGTGAATGTATCCTTAAAAGGAATAATATTACCAAATACGTTATGACTGTATTCTGATTCTGAGATCATCAATCCTGCCAGGAATGCTCCGAATGCCAGGGTCATGCCAAGTTCAGCAGTCAATAAAGCAATGCCCAGACAAATTAGAAAAACACTCATCATAAATAACTCCTGGTTCTTGGTCATAGCTATTTGCTGTAAGATCCTTGGCAACAACCATCGGTTTCCAACATAGACTAGACCAATAATAGCAACTGCTTTTAATGCAAGCAATAAAACCTCCCCTGTCAGGTTAACTTGATGGTTTCCGAGCAGATTGGTGAACAATAAAAGGGGCACAAGCATGAGGTCCTGAAAAATAAGAATCCCTAGGACCGTTCGACCATAATTTGAAGTCAGTTCAGAACGTTCCTGTAATAGTTTGAGGACCAGAGCTGAACTGCTTAAAGCAGCCAGGAAGCCTATAAAGAGACTGCTTTGCCAGCTCAATCCGAAGAGATAGGCGGATAAGTAAAATACGATCGTAGTTAAGGCAACTTGCAAGAAACCGCCCAGTAATACGATCCTTCGTATCTTCAATAAATGTTTCAGGGAGAATTCCAGGCCAATGGTGAACAGTAGTAATACCACGCCAATCTCGGCCATTAATTCAATTTCATGCCTTGATTTGACCAATGAAAGCAGATGTGGTCCTGCTATTATTCCTGTCAGAAGGTAACCCACCACATTCGGGACCTTAGTTTTTGTAAATACCAGGTTTACCAGGGTAGATAGGGCGAATATAATTACGATATCTTTGAGAATGGTTAGATCCATGGACATTCTAGATTTCAAAATACGTCCAATTCCACTTCATCTTGATTCAGACTAAAAATTACAAGTGAATACTTACTTATACGTAAGATTATAATTTATAATAGTCTATACAATTAGCTTTTTTCGATCAGAAAGATCTAATTCTGCTAAAAACAAGATACGAGAACTGAATATTTCACAAGTATTTAAAGTATGGCTCTTGCCTCTCTGTCAGGATCATTTTTAACTTCACTGACATCGTTTAGTATCATGGTTTCTCCGTTCTCAATGGAATAAACAGGCCAGGGCGGGAGTTTCCCACCATTCGGATCGCCGGTTCTCATGAATTGCAGAAGAGCATCAGACATTTTATCGGATAATTCCCTGGGTCTGGCACCTCCCCCACTATGAGAGAGCATCAGGTCGGTGTTGTAGAACCAGAATGAGATATCCAGGCAATGGAATGCACGCATCCGGCCATTGAAAAGGGGTGGTTCCCATCCAAACCATGCTACATAAACCGATGCATTCTGATTGGCCTTGGCATTAGCTGTTTTGGCAACGATTTCTTCCCCGATTGAATTTATTGTAGCAAGCCCTGAAGCTGGCAATATAAATGCTGAACCTATTCCCGCACCGGCATACCTTATGAACTTACGTCTGTTGATCATATTCCTCTTTGATTTTATACACCCTTAAATGGATTGTCAATTTAGTGAATAATTCACTGAAAGGTGCGTACAAAGCCCAGGATTAATCGAAACGCTCAGTTGTTTATTTCATTTTTTCACTTATCATGAGGGCTTGAATCTTTTCCAATAATTACCCTGAATTTAATCCAAGTTAAAGTGTAAAACCAGAAACTTTGGTTGGCTTCAAATTTTCTATAGAATTAGTTGATAAATTATGGGAAAAAGATTCGACATGAAACAAATTCAATCTTACATCAGGTTGTTCAATCCCGGTTTAATAATTTTAATCTTGATTTTGGGGAATTGTACTAAGGCTCAGGATTCATCCAATAATTCTCCACTGGATGAAAGAGTGGCAAACTTCCTTGATAACAGAAGTCGAAATTGGCATGATATGAATATTCCACGCTCTGACGGGAAGTTGATTTATGACATAATTGTGAAGAACGGTTATACCAGGGCCCTGGAGATCGGGACTTCAACAGGTCATTCTTCAATTTGGATCGCATGGGCACTCAGCAAAACAGGAGGCAAACTGATCACTCTTGAGATAGATGAATCCAGGCACAAAGAAGCGATTGCTAATTTCAAGGAAGCCGGATTATCAGAATATATTGATGCCCGCCTGGGGGATGCCCATAAATTGGTCAAAGAACTCGAAGGGCCTTTTGATTTCGTTTTCAGTGATGCCGATAAAGGCTGGTATATCAATTACTTCAAAGATGTCTCGCCAAAATTAAAGAGCGGTGGATGTTTCACTTCCCACAATGTCCACTCAGGAAGCAGAGGTCGCAGGGGCGGTTCCGGAACGCAGTCATATCTGGACTATGTTCAAGGACTGGACAATTATAAGACAACTGTGGATGATACAGGAGGGGGAGTGGCTATCAGTTACAAAAAATGATATGATTCGAAAAAAATTAGTTTTAAGGTCATACATTAATGGTTCCGGCCACAACGCCAGAGGATGGTATTGCCTTGATTTCATGACAGTTATGGAAATGTGGAAATCGGAAGGAAAAGGATCTCTGATATATGCAGATGGCATGTTGTATTGTCTTGATGAGCGAGGCAGAATGACCCTGACAACTGCCTCCTCTCAGAAATATGAGGAAGTTAGTGTATTCAGCGTGCCAAGTGGTGGGAAAGGGATGCACTGAGCACATCCTGTTGTACATAATGGAACGCTATTTATCCGCCATTCGGATAAGTTGTTTGCTTATGACATTAAGAATAATTAGGATTAAATATTAGTGAACGATCTCAAATGTTTTGAATTGCCATGGCTTAAACAATATATTTCCCGTTATGGTATCTGTCTTATTACCCTTAAGGTCAGTTTCTATGAATCTCTGTTCATTATGGATATTTTCCAGATAACTATTTACTTCATTGTCCTGACTGTTGTGCAATCTCATAATCACTTTACCATTATCGACATATAAAGCAGTTAGAATAATTGGATCAGAAGATATGTCAAATATTTTCATTTCAGGACCAAGAAAGCCGTTGTTTAGTTCACTGGTATTATATAGCATCGGAAAATTATAGGATATAGCCTCTTTATGTATTTCCGCAGTCTGATGATCTCCGGAATAAGGAAATAGAGCTAATTCGAAGTTAAATTCTCCTTTAAGCATTCTGGTCCCCCATATGTAATACATAGCGTAAATCAAAGGAATTGAATTTCCTCCGTCATCTTCCCTGATTAAACACATTGTTCCTTTATTGAAAACAGCAATTCCATTATTGGTATCTTCAACAGCTGTCCAGTAATTACCCTGAATATACTTACTATCTGTCTCAGCCAACACAAACGGCAAATCACGTACCCCCTTTATTTTTTGATCCAGGTCAGGATAGAATTTGAATCTGAGTTTTTTTTCATGGATAAATGGAGATGTGCTTTCTCTGGTATTTTCACTTAATTCTCCAATGCTCTGACTATCAAGTTTTACTGTTATTTTCCAGTCAATCTTAGGTGAATTTCCTGCGATTTTCATTTGCAGTTCATATGGAATATCGGAAATAAAGCCATATTCGGTAGCTATTATCCATGGACTTTCTGGATTAACTTTAGAAATAATCCATTTTCCTCTGGATTCATATTCTTTCCCATTTATAAGTCCGGTTAAATATGCATTCCTTTTTTCAGCCATAAATATGTTCCTGTTTGTCCTTTTACAATACATATGTTTTATGCCTCCATTTTGGGATAACTTCAGATCGTATAGATGGGTACTAATCTCTAAATTCTCATGATCAACTTTTATTCCAGAAGTATAGGATCTTTCCAATTCTTTACAAGGCTTTAGAGAATATGTTTTTAGCCCAAAATTTTCAAGTTCTGCTTTAAAGGCAATTTCGACTTCCATGATAAAACCGCTTGAGAATCTATCCGCTTTCAATATAGTTGATGGTACCTTTTCTCCTCCGGAATACACCGCAACATCTTTTGCTTCCCCTCGTTTGAACCGGACCTTTGTCCGTATCCATTCACTTTTTGCTGAAGATAGAGGATTGAAAACAATAACTTTCTGTACTCCATCTCCCTTTACAATTTCAGACAGATAATCCAGGACTTGTTCCTGAACTTGATTTGATTCGGAAAGAGCGATGTCCAGATGTTTCCTGGCATCAGGTAATAATCCGACAATCTGTACATCATGGTGCTGAGCAAGCAGTAAGTGTTTCCAAGAATTATCCAGCTTGTTTTCATAATTTGTCCCATTATTTAGATAAGCGAGTGCAGCCAGTCTTTCGGTAGTCAATAACTGTACTTCTGTTTTTCGGCTTTGATTCCAAATCTCATTCCCGCAATATCCCCAGGGCATTCTTACACTAAAGTCATCTGGATTGGTTATGAATTCAGCTGATGGTTCAGGGTATAATGGTAACAAGTCATCCAGCAAAATCCATTGGTAAGATTTATTTCCTTCTAATTCTTTTACGAGTTCCTCTTTTCTCAAGTCCGAATCATCCGCTCTACTTGCTAAAAGTGGGTTTATATGACGAAATTGTTTTCTAAAATCCTTCAGGGAATTTGATGCATCAGGGCCGGGATATCTTGTAAGAATCCAATTATCGACAGGGGTTTTGCCAAATGAAGCGCCTTCTCCTTCATAGGTTGGAACAGTTTTAATTCGGGAACCATCCATACCAATCCACCATCCAATCGGTTCGTTAAATGTAGGATTATATCCGTACATCATATAGTGTGTTCGCATAATGGCTCCTTCAAATCCAAATCCATTTAGAATTTGAGGAATTTGGGCATGCATGGCATGCTCACTCATCAGATAGATCTTGTTTTCATATTTAAAATATTTCCAGTTAGCTTCCAAGGCGTATCCAATTTGACGGATATTAGATTCTCCCCCGATAAATGTGGATAATGGTTGACCATAAGTACAGCTTCCAATACCGAATCTACCTTTATGAGTTTGCAGGTAATTTTGAAGTTTATTTAGTAATTGAGGATGATTTTCAGCCAGAAAATCATAAACATATGCCTCGTTATCAAGACCTATTTTAAATCCAGGATATTTATCTAACCAGGAGATGGCATTATCAAGTCTTTCTTCAAAGTGATCAGTCCCCCATAATATTAATCCACCATGATCATAGGTCAGCATATACACTGGTTCATCGTGTTGATTGCTTGTTTGATCGAGCCCGGGATCCTGGTTTGGAACTCCGAAGCAGGCAATACTAGGTAGAAACAGGAAAAATGATATAAAAAGTCTCATCAGTTAAAAAACGATTAATGTTATGGTTTTGGAAAAAAATATTTTTATCAATAAACGATATGGTACACTAAAGGAAATAAGTTAAAAAATTTATAGTTGAAGTAATATAAATATCCCGAATATTGTTTTTCATGATGGATCTTTTTGATCTTAGGATCAATCAATTTAATGATAGAAATTGATTGTAATCCATAATTCCAATATCTTAGGTACTGTAGTATTTTACAGGTTCAATTTTTTGATGGATAATACAATCTACATCAATTTTTCTCTTAAAATCTAAGTATAGAAATGAAATCTCTCGTAGTTATTCCGATGCTTTTAGCCTATCTGTCAAGTCTCAACAGTAATGCTCAGCCGATGCAGGCTGATTTTGAAAAATCTGCAACCTACCGTTGGTTAAATAAGAAAGTCATTGATGCCCGGCTGCTTGATCCAATGGAAAATCTTGACCATTGGATCGCCTTCACAACCGGTGCTCAGCAGATAGTTGATGCCCGGTCGGATAATACATCTGGAGATGTAAATCAGGTTGTCACTGAAATAATGCTTACTCCCGATAGGCTTAAAGAAGGGAGCCATTCCTTAAAAATGCAGCTACCCACAAAATTGAATGTCCCGGCCCCTAAAAGCGGGAGAGGATGGGGTACGGCAGGGGTGAGAAGAGTATTTGAACATGAAAATTGGGAAGCTTTTAACAGGATTTCACTTTGGCTATATCCCGATAATCCCGGCTCTTTTGTAAACTGGATTGAACTGCGCTTATTCAATGAAGGAAAAGAAAAATTACCCGCCCTTTTCGGTCAGGAGGGGGAAACCTCTTTAATGCTGAGAAACCATGAATGGAATCATGTGGTTTGGGAAATCAGTAATGTAGCACGTGACCAAGTTACCCATCTGGAGATATCTTATTATTTCGCAGGCAACGAGCCGGTTGAAACTGATACTGTTACTTTTTACCTGGACAAGTTGGAACTTCAAAAAGTAGAGC
The DNA here is from genome assembly GCA_024644875.1 of Cyclobacteriaceae bacterium. GTDB lineage: Bacteria > Bacteroidota > Bacteroidia > Cytophagales > Cyclobacteriaceae > JAGTVG01. Next base: position 38,458 of record JAHEGY010000025.1, on the reverse strand, counting down.
CCGATCATATCGAAGGCTGGGATGTATGGCCGGGAAGAATTGCCTATAGCCATAGTGGTTATCTGAATGGAGCAGTAAAAACTGCAATCGCTAATGGATTGAACACCGATATCTTTCATTTGATCAGGGAGGAAACTGGAGAGATTGTATTATCAAAACCCATAGAAACTGTAAAATCACATCTTGGAACCTATCAACTTTTGGATTTTTCAGAGATCAGCCAAACCGGGACGTACAGGATTCATGCCGCAGATGTTCAAACAAATTCTTTTAAAATCGGGCCAGACATCTGGCGGGAAAGCATTTTTAAAACCCTGAATTTCTTTTACTCCGAACGGTGTGGAGAAGCCATTCCCGGTGTACATGGAATATGCCATCGCGACTGGAGATGCCTCCATGAAGACCAACAGATAATTGTAAACGGTGGTTGGCATGATGCCGGTGATCTTACCCAAGGAATTACCCATACCAGCGAGGCAGTGTATGCCATGCTCTCACTGGCGGAACAGCTGAAAATTAATCAGGAGGATCCTGAACTTTATGCTCAACTGGTGGAGGAAGCGAAATGGGGATTGGATTGGATTTTAAAAACGAGTTTCCGTGATGGTTACCGGTTTGGCGGATCTGCTAACAGTCGAAAAACGAATGGTATCATTGGAGATTATGACGATTTGATTTCTCCGGCTCGTAATGTTCCCATAGATCATTTGCTCGCTTCCGCTTCAGAAGCGATCGCTGCGAGGATGCTGAATGAGCATGATCCGCAATTGGCATCTTTTTCCCTGGAAATGGCAGAAGAAGATTGGCAATTCGCTATTGAGAGACTTGATCAATTGCAGGGTAGTGAAAATCAAAATGTGTTCCGTGGAACTTTTGACCCAAACAACGTAGAACACGAAATTGCATCAACCGGAATTCTGGCTGCAACTGAGCTCTGGAAGGCAACGCAAAAACATCAGTATCTTGAAAAGAGCTTTGATTGGGCAAAGATTATCGTAGACGCTCAACAGAAGAAAAGACCGGATTGGGATATCCCCCTGACCGGTTTCTTTTATACTAGTACGAAGAAAGACCATATTCTTCATTATGTCCATCGGGGAAATGAACAAGGGACTATTTTAGCCCTTACTCTATTGTGTGATCTTTTACCTGATCATCCCGATTGGATGTCATGGTATTCAACCGTGGTTTTACATTCGGAGAATATGAAAAGAATTGCTACTTATACCAACCCTTACCATGTGATGCCTGCATCCATATATTCTGATCAGGAATATTTACTTGCGCCAGAAAGTCGCAGAGAATATTTTAAACAACAGGTATTGAATGGTATTCCACTTGGAAACGGCCATTACCTCCGCTTATTTCCGGTATGGATGGATTATCGGGGACATTTCGGTGTAATCCTTCCGCAAGCTCAGGCATCAATTTATGCCGGAAAATTGCGGGGTGATATTGAACTGGCGAACCTGGCACAACACCAGGCTGAATGGATTATTGGCCGCAATCCTTTTTCGCAAAGCACTATGTATGGTGAGGGATATGATTTTCCTCCACTCTATTCAGTGATGTCCGGAGATATGGTTGGGGGATTGCCAGTTGGCATACAAACAAGGGGAAATTCAGATGTTCCCTATTGGCCGGTACAGAATACCTGGACCTACAAAGAGATATGGACCCGACCGGTCATAAGATGGATCTGGCTGATGAAAGATTTATCAGGTCCGGCACATGTATCAATTAAGGCCAATTATACTTGTATTTTGGAGAATATGATCTCAAAAGAGAAAATCTCCATACCCACAAACAGGTACAAAAATCATTCTGAAACCACCATTCCGCAGGGGACTTATAAAATAAGTTTTGAAGGAGAAGAATTCTACCGTACATTCCTTCCTTCAACTTCATATACATTAGATTTCGGTTCCAATAAATTACTGGATTATACATTGACTAAAACAACAAGTAAGAAAGATGAGATAATAATTCGTTGTGATATCTCAGGAGCCGGAACACACAAATTCAGGATCAGAACCGAAAATCTAAGAACAAACCAGCTGGAAAAAACATTGACACTTGATCAGGGTAAGGATCATAAAATTGAATGGCGATGCCAGATAAAGGATCCGGATATGCCCTGGGTGGCAGTGATCATTCCCGATGATGATCATTCTTTACGTAAAGAAGCTTTCGGCATTCCATGGGAATGAATAATTATTTCATGTGAATCATTCGTTTACAATATCATTAATGCTGAATAGTGAAAAAAATAACAAGAAGCACAAAAACAAAATGCGAAACCACTGATACAGGGTAAAATTATCAAAAGGAAAAGGTAACCCTCAAATTTCTATGATCCAGACATGGATGATTTGAAAAAAATGGGGTTTTGAAATAATAGTACAGTAGCTACCAGAATGACAAAAAGTATGCCTGCCCGCATTACCCTTGAGTAGCATTTTCCCTTTCGTTATCTTTAAGCAATAACTATAACCGGTACACTGTTAAACCAGCAATTTGTTCCCAATAATTTTAATAATAATAAATAATGAGCAAGAATATACCTGGTCTATGATTTCTACTGATGAAAGAGTTTGACTTCTTGTGGGAAAAATCTGCAAACATACTACAGACGAGAAACTTGCATATTTTCATCTCAAATCAATTCAGAATATAATACCACAGCAGAAATTCAGTTCAGCTCTCTGAACAATTTACATTTCTTGATCAATTCAGAATATATTGGAATGGTTAAGAAACAAAGACACGCATGGTATGATTTTATTCAAAACTCAGAACATGCTGGAAAGGGTCTTCCAATAATACTGAAGAAAGGGAAGAATCGAATATTGATATTGGTTAAAGGAGCTAATTGTAGTGGTGATGGTTTTTATTCCTCTATTAAGAAAGAAAAATAACTCCCGATGACAAACTATGAAAGATTTCAATTCAGTAAAAATATTTCACAGGAGTTAATGAATCTGCAGGATTCAATCGGGCAGCTGAATAATACTATGGCAAATTTGATTAGACAATGCTGATAGTTCAATAACTGGTATCATCCAGTTGCACTTTGCCTTTAAAGGTACTGTAAACAAAAATAGTATAGATCAGTACCAATGGGGTTCCAATAGCAGCGATGGTCAGCATAATGGATAAAGCCTTTTCAGAAGATGCTGCATTGTAGATCGTAATATCAAAGGAGGGGTCTATAGTCGAGTACAATAGTGTAGGGAACAATTCCACTGCAACAAGGATCAATAAAAAACTCATCGTAAGTGAAGAAAAGATAAAAGCCATCCTGTATTTTTTCTTACTGACCAGCCGGGGGATATTGGCGATGCTCAGGAAAGCCAGCAAGGGGATAATGAAATACAATTTCTCACTTTTAAAGGTATCAGACAGATGTGGGATGTACAATAAAGTGTACAGGGTGGTAATACTGAAGCTGACGATGAAAAAGATCATACCATTTCTAAGCAAAGCGGTCAATTTTTCATACATCCTGCCTTCTGTTTTCATTAAAAGATAAATAGCCCCATGGGTCATAAACAAGGCCAGGGTGGTAATGCCAACCATTAGGGCATAAGGATTCAGGAATTCAAAGAATCCATCACCATGGTATTGAAAGTCTTCACCAATGGATATCCCCTGGAGCACGTTCCCAAGGACAACACCCAATAAAAAAGCAAGCATCGTGCTGGAAATACTATATGAGATATCCCACATTTTTCGCCACCAGTTCATTTCTTCCTTGCTCCTGAATTCAATGGATACGGCCCTGAATATAATAAAAACAAGGAACAGGATAAAAGGAATATACATGGCAGAGAATAAAGAAGCGTACATGACTGGAAAACCGGCAAATAAAGCTCCCCCGCCAATGACAAGCCACACTTCATTTCCATCCCAAACAGGTCCGATTGCATTCAGTGCGATTCTTCTGTTTCTTTCTTTTTTAAAAAATAAATGCCAGGCACCAGCGCCAAAGTCAAAGCCGTCTAATATGGCATACCCCGTAAACAGTCCCCCGATCACTAAGAACCACAGAGTTGGATAATCGAAACCTAAGAATTTTTCCATTCGTTTCTATTTTCGGCTGACCACATCAGCCATATCACTTTGTAAGGACCTACCTTCATCAGGGATCTCACTGTATGGCCCATGCCTGATCTTTTTATCCAATAAATAAAGGAACAAAAGGAACAGTATCGAATATATGACAAAAAACAATATCAGAGAGAACAACACCTGGTTCTCAGAAACAGATACTGACAAAGCATCAGTTGTTCTTAACAATCCATACACCACCCAGGGTTGTCGACCCATCTCGGCTGCGAACCAACCCAATTGATTCGATATCTGGGGGAGCAAAACGGCTATGGTAAAGATCCACAAGATCCATGGCCTGTTAAACAATTTACCACGCCACCACATGAAACATCCCAGAAGTGTCAATGCGATCAATAACATGCCGATGGTCACCATTATGTGATAGAACTGAAAAACAGCATTTACCGCTGGTGGGCGTTCATCTTCCGGAAAAGCATTCAGACCCGTTACCGGAGTGTCAAAATCGTAGTGCAGAAGAAATGACAATCCGCCCTTCATTTTAAGCCCGGTGACCTTTTGTTCTTCCTTGTCCACCCAACCAAGAATATACATGTCTGCAGGTGCTTCCGCTTCAAAGTGTCCTTCAAACGCTGCCAGTTTAGCTGGTTGATTTTCTGCAACTCCGTTTGCTGAATGATGGCCGGAAACGAGCTGCCCGATGGAGAAGACCGTAGCCACGACAAGTGCCAGTTTAAATGCTTTTTTTGAAATTTCCACATGCCTGTTGGTAAGCAGATAATAGGCGTGAACGCTCATTACCAGAAATGCCCCAGCTATAAATGCACCGAACCAAACATGCATCAGCCTGTCCATGCTGGAGGGATTGAATACCATGGCCCAGAAATCCGTAATTTCAGCCCTTGTCTCGATACCGGTAGATACGATATGATAGCCTGCAGGAGTTTGCTGCCAGCTGTTGGCCACCACGATCCAGATAGCCGAAAACATGGAGCCTGCAAAAACCCCAACGGTAGAGACCAGGTGTACCCACGGTTTAACCCTGTTCCATCCAAACAACAGTATCCCCAGAAAACCACTTTCCAATGCAAAAGCAAAGATCCCTTCAGCGGCCAGAGCACTTCCGAATACATCACCGACAAACCGTGAATAGGTTGCCCAGTTGGTCCCGAATTCAAATTCCATTACGATACCGGTGGCCACCCCAACTCCGAAAGTCAAGCCGAAGATCTTCGTCCAGAATTTAGCCAGAGTCTCATATTCTTTTTTTCCCGTGCGTATGTACTGGCTTTCCATGATTACCATGAGGAGTCCCAGGCCAATACTTAGGGGTGGATAGATGTAATGAAAGGCAATGGTGAAAGCAAATTGTATCCTGGATAATATTTCAACATCCATAAGTAATTCCTAAAATTCAAAAATGATCCCTTTTGATTTTTTATTAAAAAACAGGTTTGACCGCTTTTAAGAAATAAATCTGAAATACTACCTTAATTTAATCAATCCGGCAGGGAAATACATTATTAAATTCTTAAAATTTCAGGAATTTTTATCTTTTTTTAATTGCATTATACTGATAAAAATGAGCGATTTAGTCATTAAAAACTTGATCATCATAAAGAATGAAAGTTAACCAATTTATCCAGGTGTATATAGCGACAATCTACTGAAAAACAATTCATAACATGTTTGGAGGAATAAGAGAGACAAACTTGAAAAAATGTTTACCCGGAAAACAATAGAACCTTGATAGACAATGTGATATCAAGCTCATATATACCCATGTTGGCCATAAAATTGGTAATCTTTTATACCGGAGATTGCCGGTTCTTATTGATCATACTTCATTTTGCATGTGGGACATACCAAACCCGTTGTTTCTTTTTTCAGATGTATTCCATCAATTTCATTCACTACGAAATCCTGAATAAAAGCATAATGTGCTGAATGATTATTCACATCAATCTGCTTATCCACATGCATTTCACGTATTTTATTATCGTATTCCTGCTCACCCCAGCAATTAGGGCAGAACCCTTCCGGAGTTTTTCCTTTGGTTTCTTCAACCGGCTTTTTAAAAAAATCAATCAGTTTTTCAATCATATTTCAAATATACGACTAGTGCAAAATTGATCCAAAACATTTATGAAAACGCTTGCTTCATCAATAATCAAGGAAATCCTGAACCGAGAAATCTACGCATTGTAATATCAATCAATTATCCACTATGATTTCAATGATAATGATTTAATAAATGCACTTTTTACAATTTCAGCTATCATTACATCCATACACAGGATGTAAAAACACTATCCCATCAGAATTAGGTATCCATTGAAAATTTGAGAAGTGATATTGAGTTAGAAAAAGACCAGGGACTCTTCAAATTTCCTATAGATTTATATGATAACTTAAAGAAAAAAGAAATCATTATGAAATCCATTAAATCTCATCACCAGTTTATCAATCCTGTTATAATTCAAAGGATCATATTTTTTGGATTTGCTTTCATTTTTTCAAGAGGATCCATTATGGCACAGAACAATTACGATTGGCCGAATTTTCATGGGGAAGACCGTTTAAACAAATCATCAGAAAAAGGACTTTTAAAGGAATGGCCTGAAGAAGGACCTGATATGATCTGGACAATATCAGGGCTTGGGGAAGGTTACAGTTCCATTTCCATTGCTGAAGGATATATATTCACGGCCGGTATGATCAATGGAAAAACATATGTATTTGCATTTGATCTTAATGGAAAATTGATCTGGAAGAAACCAAATGGTCAATCATGGGAAACCACACGATCCTGGGCTAGAGGGTATTCCGGATCCAGAAGTACGCCGACATATGATGATGGGGTAGTTTATCATCTTGGGGAATTGGGACAGTTGACTGCTTATGATAGTAAATCCGGAAATGAGATCTGGAGTAATAATTTGCGCGAGCAATTTGAGGCGGATATCCCTGAATATGGGTATTCTGAATCGGTTTTCATCGAGGGGGATCGCTTGTATTGCTGTCCAGCTGGTAAAAAAGGATACATCGTCTGCTTTGATAAAAATAACGGTGAACTGATTTGGACAAATACTGAAGTACCGGGAACCGTAGGATTCAGTTCATCAGTTACATTTAACCACGGTAATTACCGGCAAATAGCCGGATTGAGTTCTAATTGCGTTTTTGGGGTGGATTCGAAAACTGGAAAATTACTATGGAAGGTAAACTTTGAAAACAGCCGTTCCAATAATGTGGCTGACCCTATATTCTATAATGGATATGTTTTTGCGACAAGTGGCTATGGCAAGGGATGTATTTTGATAAAACTCAATCTTTCGGGAAATAATATTAATCCGGAAATTGTTTGGCAGACAGATCTTATGGATAACCACCATGGTGGTGTTATACTGCATAAAGGGTACCTGTATGGTTCTGGACATGAAGCCAGGGGATGGTTTTGCCTGGAATTTACAACAGGTAAGCAAATGTGGAAATCGGAAGGGAAAGGAGCCCTGACCTATGCGGACGATATGTTGTATTGCCTCGATGAGCGTGGAAAAATGACACTGGTTACTGCCTCCCCAGATAAATACGAAGTATCAGGTTCGTTCAGCGTTCCAAGTGGTGGAAAAGGAATGCACTGGGCACACCCGGTAGTATGTGATGGAAAATTATATATCCGCCATACAGATAAACTGGTTGTTTATGACATAAAAGGGAAATAAGTAAATACATGCCCGGGATTTCTCCTCGCTTCTACTCAACATAAACAAAAATCCTTGTAATACGTAAAGCTGCAGAGACCTATATTTTGAAAAGACACCCCATTACTGACTACAACTTCATTAATCCTTGAGAAGAAAAGATATTATTACTTTAAGTTTGTGATCATTTTACCTAATCACCAAGGTTAGGGGCTATGCATCTTGTCGTTTTTGTTGAAACTTAAATTATTTTTGCCTGATAAACACAATCAATTCCAATCAACATTTGTATTTTTCCAACTTCTTGATTTGGCGGATTCAATTACCTCTGAACATACCTTTTGCGTCTGCAGTGCATCCATGAATGTCGGCCTGCAGGCTTCTCCTGTTTCCAGGCTTGTAAAGAAATCCGCCAGTTGATGGATAAACGAATGTTCATATCCAATTATCAATCCTGGCACCCACCATTTATCCATAAATGGTTGATCTGCATCTGTCACTAATATGGATCTCCAACCACGTACAATGGAATCATCACCATGATCAAAAAATTCAAGTCTATTCATATCATGTAAATCCCATTTGATGGAAGCTTTTTCTCCATTAATTTCAAATGTATATAGTGCTTTATGTCCCCTCGCATAGCGAGTTGATTCAAAAAGTCCCAGCGATCCATTATCGAAATGGCAATGAAAAATGCATGCATCGTCAATACCTACTTTTTGCATTTTACCACTGGACTGATGTACTCTTTCTTTAATGAAGGTTTCCGTAACAGCTGAGACATCTTTGATTCCTCCGTTTAGCCACATCGCTGTATCTATGCAATGAGCAAGTAAATCTCCGGTAACTCCTGAACCAGCAGCATCAATATCGAGCCTCCATAAGCCTTCACCACCTTGAGGGAGGTCCGGACTCATGGTCCAATCCTGGAGGAAATTAGCCCTGTAATGAAAGATTTTCCCTAATTTCCCCGAATCGATAATATTTTTTGCGAGTGTTACCGCAGGAATCCGTCGGTAATTGTACCAAACCGTATTTTTAATTCCAGTTTTTTCAATCACTTCAACCATTTTTTCTGCTTCCTCGATTGAATGGGCAAGTGGTTTTTCGCAGAGAATCATCTTGCTTGCCTCAGCAGCAGCAATAGCGATTTCAGCATGTGTATCATTTGGTGTGCAAATATCAATAGCATCAATATCATTTCTATTTACAATTGATCTCCAGTCGGTCTCTATATTTTCATAATCCCATTGCTCGGCAAAAGCTTTTACTTTTTCCAGGCTGCGGGAACATACAGCTTTAAGGACAGGTTTGAATTTCAAGTCAGGGAAGAAATTGGATAACCTGTTATAAGCGTTTGAGTGTGATCTTCCCATAAATCCGCATCCAATTAAGCCAATTCTTATTTCTTTATGTTCGCTCATTTTTATCAATTTTAATACGTTTCTTCCCATCCGTGCAGTTCACGAACTTTTATCATCGTTGCAAGAATATCATTCCATGTTTTTTGCTGCATCATTACAGAATTATCAAACATACATCCATCCCAGCAGAGGTGCTTAAAAGCTTTTGTTAATACTCCATTTTCATCACGCAACCAGAATCCCGCATCATTGGCAACATCAAGCTTTCCATTTGGATCGGTTGCAAGACAATGCCGTCCCGTTTTATCGTGAGAGCCTGTACCATGAACAGTACCATCATTTTGCGCAACGTGAAAATCTATTGTCCATGGTCGCAGCGCATCACTTACTTTTTTCAGTCCTGACTTTAGGGTTTCCCGATCCGACCAATCAAAATTTTCCGGAAGTATACGGTCTTCAGGTTTATTGTAACCTAGGAGATATAATAATGTGTGAGACATATCAGCCTGAAATCCAATATTTGGTCGATCTACTGCTTCCAGGGTATCCACCATGGTTTTCCAACTGTGGATTCCTCCCCAGCATATTTCACCTTCGGCTGCTATTTTTTCATCATAATCTGCTGCTATATCACAAGCTTGTTGAAAAGTTTCCACAATACGTTTTGAATTTTCAATTGGATTTGTGGACCAGGCATCAGGACTGGCTGCAGAATCAATACGAATAATTCCATATGGACGAACTCCCTGTTCCCGCAGAACTTTACCGAAATGACAGGACTTTCGTACCATGTCAATAAATATCTTGCGCTCATCCTTACTTCCCATAGCAGAACCGGCCCAGATGGGTGCGACCAAACTTCCAACATTCAAATTGTGCCCTGATATCTTATCAGCGAGTCTTTTGAAGTCATCATCAGAGCCATTGATATCGATGTGAGGCTCAAGCAATCCAAGGTCCAGTCCATCAAATTTCACGCCGTTTACTTCAGCAGCGATTGTCATTTCCAGCATTGTATCAAATGGTATGGGTGGTTCAGAATCAGGCCCCTTTCCTACAAGTCCAGGCCAGGTTGCGTTGTGTAATTTCGGGTAATTATTCATAATGAATTCGTTTTACGAATAGAAACTAATTTTTCTATGGCTATTTTGTCTTTTCGTTAATTACTAAAGCCCATGTTTTTGACTCATCTTCCTTATAAAAACTAATCCTTGCTCTGCCATGTCCCAGGGTTTTGCAAATTCCCTCCAAATATTAATTGCATTTGCAAAATCAGGATCGTTCCTTGTAAAACCCTCGATTGTAAGCCAGCCGTTATATTTTACGTCGGCCAAAGTGGAGAATACTTCATCCCAGGGCACATGGCCTTCTCCCGGGGTTCCCCGATCATTTTCGCTAATATGTACATGGCGTAAATAGGGCGCTATTTCTTTAATTGCGTCAGCAATGATTTTTTCCTCAATATTGGCATGATGGCTATCAATCATAGCCTGAACATTAGGATGATCAGCCAGTTCAATCAAATTCCGCAATTGGGCCATCGTATTGCATAGATAACACTCAAATCTATTGAGTGCCTCCAACGCAAGAATGATGTCAGCCTGTTCAGCATAAAGTCCGGCATTATGCAACATCTCTGCGCTCCTTTGATATTCTTCTTCAGTTGGGGCATGTTGAGCAAACGTAGCAAAAGCAGAATGGAATGGTCCGCAAATTACTTTTGAATTTAATTCAAGAGCACGATCGATTGCCCATTTTATCCGGTCCAAACCATTGTTTCTTGTTGATTCATCTTTAGCGATTAGATTTTCATCCTCATTTAACACAAATACACAAGTAGTTTCCAGTCCGATATTTTTGGCATGACTTCCGAGTTTTTTATAAGCCGGGACATCCGGCGAACCAACTAAGAATTCCACGCCATCATATCCAATTTTTTTTAACCGATCCATAATAGGTATCAGGTCTTCTGAAATTACAGCTGACCAGGCCAGAACATTAAAGCCTACTTTTACCATATCTTAGTTTTTTTCTATTCCAAAAATTCCATATTCAAATTCATTGCAGGGTACACATGGACTATCATGTAATGAACCCACGAACAAGGGATTATTCAGAGACTTAAAAATCGTTTTTCACCAGAGTGTGTCTTCAAATTATAGCGAAATAACTCAGACTAAAGTTAAGACTTACTTTCGAACTATTCAAAAGTTGTATTTTTCTTTTTCTGTGTCAATTAGGTTAAATGTAATGAACCTTTGAACACTAATTATTTATAACATCATTTAATTATACCTTGATTCCAAAAGCATCATGTAATGATTGGAATGATAGAAGATATTTTCATAAATTGATTGATGTACATTTTATCGCCAAAAAGAATGAGATATTGTCAAATTTTTTTACTTCTATTTGGTATTTTATTAATATCATGTCAAATCAATCCGGAAAAACAAACTATGGAGAATCAAAACAAATCCGGCGGCATTGTTTTTATCCGAACCGCCAACCTTGACACACTAAAAGATTTCTACATTGACCTTGTTGGCTGTACACTCTGGTTAGATCAGGGGGGATGTGCGATATTCAAGCATGGAAACATGCTTCTTGGATTCTGCCAGGCTGATGAACCTGAAACTGAAGGCGTTTATACATTCTTTTATACAAACAAAAACCAGGTGGATGTTATGTATGAGAAATTCAAGGAGCTGGCAGATGGCCCTCCTCGTGATAATCCAAAATACCTCATTTACCATTTCTATGCAACCGATCCCGAAGGGAGAAGCATTGAGTTTCAGTATTTTCAGAATGAAATAAAAGATTTTTAGAACCAATTATAACATTCATTTAACATCTGGGTATGTTTTATAGAAAACAAGAATATGTTAGATTTATATGAAGGTCTGACCGGGTGGATTGACCTTCAAAAATTATTTTTTGTAAGAGCACAGAATAAAAAAAAATAACCCCTTTTAAATATATTCAAAATGAAAAATCTTCTTGTTAATAAATCATCAAATAGGCGTGAATTCATTAAACATGCTGGCATGGGAGTAGGTGCAGGACTTTTAGGGCTGCAACAAATTGGCTGTACTAATAGCAGGAAAGATACAGAAAACACTATCCAGGGATTTGATGAAACTGAAGAAAGGGTGACCACAAAAAAGTGGGAACCTGTATCGGACCGTAAAATACGTGTTGGTATCGTAGGTTATGGAGTCTGCAAATTTGGTGCAGACTTTGGTTTCCAGGATCACCCAAATGTTGAAGTAGTTGCGGTTAGTGACCTTTTCCCTGAACGTTGTGCTCAACTTGCTGAAGAAACCAGGTGCAATAAAACATATCCATCCCTGGAAGAACTTGTTAAAGATGACAATATCGAGGCTGTATTTCTTGCAACTGATGCCCCAAGCCATGCTAGGCATGCCATTGAAGTATTAAAACATGGAAAACATGTTGCTTCCGCAGTTCCTGCCGTATTTGGATCATTAGAAGATGCTGAATTGCTGTACTCGGAAGTGAAAAAAAGCGGTAAAAAGTTTATGATGTTCGAGACTTCTGTGTTCCGTGCAAACCTGTACGCAATGAGACAAATATTCAAGGCAGGCGGTTTTGGAAAGATCATTTATACGGAAGGGGAATATTGGCATTATTCAAAGGAGGGAATTCCATCATACAATAATTGGCGTCATGGAATGCCCCCACAGTGGTATCCTACCCATTCGGATGCATACTATATTGGCATGACCGATGGAAGTTTTTCCGAAGTATCCTGTCTTGGAATACCGAGTGCATTGGAGCGATATAAAGATAATCAGTATGGTAATCCTTTTGCTACAGAAATCTCATACTACCGTACCAATGATGGCGGAACAGCAAGAATGGGACGGAGCAGTGATACTATCGGTAAAGGTTATGGTCATGAGATCGGCAGGACAAGAGGGACAAAAGGTTCATATTATGATAAGTATGAAGGGATTGAAGAGCATCTCCCGGATATAAGCCGGCCACCGCTTCCGCCGGATGTTCCTGCAGGGGGGCATGGTGGTTCTCATGGATTACTTACCGACGAATTTATAACGGCTATACTCGAAGACCGCAAACCATTGGTTGATATAGCCACCGCATTGAATATGACAGTTGGCGGGATTGTTGCTCATGAATCGGCAATGAAAGACGGTGAGTGGATGAAAATACCGCAGTTCAAATTATAACTGTACATGAAAACCTGATTGTCCGGATCCAGGGGCTGGATTGATTATTTCATCGAACTTGCTTGTAATCAGTACCCGGAGTGGGACTTGAACCCACACGGCCTTAACGGCCACAGGATTTTAAGTCCTGCGTGTCTACCAATTCCACCATCCGGGCAGATATTTTAAAAGAACTATATATTCAAACTCATTTACTATACTCTGCAGGGCTTAGCCTGCGTGCCTGCCTGCCGGCAGGCAGGTCTACCAATTCCACCATCC
>JAHEGY010000025.1:0-24741 GCA_024644875.1 Cyclobacteriaceae bacterium | reverse complement strand
CGGTGAAAACCAATAAAAAAGAGCGAAAGACGGGATTCGAACCCGCGACCCCGACCTTGGCAAGGTCGTGCTCTACCAGCTGAGCTACTTTCGCTTTTCCCGCTGTTTTGCAAACGGACTGCAAATTTATATTACAACTTTGAATTTACAATGAGATTTGCCCAAATTTTTTGAAAATCAATCATTTTAAATGCATCCAAAGAAGGATTTATTGCCTAATTACCAAGCGTTTGAAAAATACTTTTTATCTTTAGCAACTTTTTTAAATGTACAAAATTCGAGAGTGATGAGTAATTCAAATAATACTTTTAAAGATTATATCGATTCAAATAAACAAAGATTTCTGGATGAACTTTTTGACCTGATCAGGATCCCATCCATCAGTGCAGATAGCCAGTATAAAGATGAGGTCAGAAAGGCAGCAGAATTCCTTAGGGAAAAGATTCTGGCAGCCGGTGCTGACAAAGCAGACGTTTATGAGACGGCCGGCCATCCGATTGTTTTTGGTGAAAAGATCGTGGATAATTCCTTACCAACAATATTAGTCTATGGTCATTATGATGTACAACCTGCCGATCCGGTAGAACTGTGGGAAACACCACCTTTTGAACCCACAATCAGGAATGATAAGATATATGCGCGAGGTTCATGCGATGACAAGGGGCAAGCCTATATGCACGTTAAAGCATTTGAAACCATGATGCAAACTTCCACCCTGGAGTGTAATGTGAAATTTATACTTGAAGGTGAGGAAGAAATAGGATCAAATAACCTTGAGGTCTTCATTAAGGAATATAAGGATATGCTGGCTGCTGATGTGGTACTGATCTCTGATACGGATATCCTCTCCAACGAAACTCCATCTATTACAACTGGTCTCCGGGGATTAAGTTACATGGAAGTAGAAGTGGTCGGCCCAAACCGGGACTTGCATTCAGGCATGTACGGCGGTGCTGTGGCTAATCCCTTGAATGTCCTCTGTGATATGATCGCCTCTTTGAAGGACGAAAACAACCGGATCACTATTCCCGGTTTTTATGATAAAGTGGTTGAATATTCCGATGAGAAAAGAGCGGAGTTTGCTAAAGCACCATTTAGTCTTGACAAATACAAAAAAGCGCTTGACATCAAAGAAGTTGATGGAGAAAAGGGATTTTCTACTATCGAGCGTGTCGGCATTCGCCCAAGCCTTGATGTGAATGGCATCTGGGGTGGTTATATGGGTGAAGGCGCTAAAACGGTACTTCCATCAAAGGCTAATGCTAAAATTTCCATGCGGCTCGTTCCAAATCAAAGCAGTGATGAAATCACCGAAATGTTTACTAAGCACTTTGAATCAATAGCACCCGATACGGTCAAGGTAAAGGTCTCTCCACATCACGGTGGCGAAGCTGCCGTAACACCTATCGATTCAACTGCTTTTAAGGCAGCAAGCGAAGCATTCCATGAAGGCTGGGGTAAATATCCAATCCCGACTATGGAGGGAGGCAGTATTCCTATAGTTTCTCTTTTTGATAAGATTCTGGGGCTCAATACCATATTATTTGGCTTCGGACTAAAAGAAGATGCCATCCATTCTCCAAATGAATCATACGGACTGTTCAACTTTTATAAGGGTATTGAAACAATAGTCCTGTTTTATAAGCATTTTGCCAGGTTAAGTAAATAATGTAAGGAAGGATACATAATATCCTCTTGAACAGGATATGAGATAACCTTATAAATATACATGCGTATGGCTTATTAGTCATGCGCATTTTTATTTACTTTGCAGGGCAGTGCTCATATAGAGGAAAATAGAGATTATGAAATTCAACTATAATACCAAATCAATACGAATATTCCTGCTATTTATATTCGTGATATCAGGCACCTGTTTGAAAGGTCAAATCCTCGAACCAGCTAAATGGTCGACCGCTACTTCTGTTAATGAAATAGAGGTGGGACAGGAACTGGATCTTATATTCAATGTTGTGATTGATCAGAATTGGTATCTCTACTCTTCTGATTTCGATCCGGACCTTGGTCCGATAGTTACTGAGTTCACCTTTGAGCCTGATGACAGTTATGAGCTTGTTGGAGGGATAAGGCCGATCAACCCGAAAAAGAAATATGATGATCTTTGGGAAGGGGATATCACGTATTTCAGGGAAAAGGGACAGTTCAGGCAAACCATCAAGGTCCTCACATCAGACTTAAAAATAACGGGGAGCTATGTATATCAGGTATGTTCTGATATAGACGGCAAATGCATTAATTTCGAAGAGGATTTTGTCTTTAACAAGGTAAAGGTTTCGGGACAGGGGATGAGTTCCAAAAAACCAGGGGAAGAACAGACCGGGGAAGTATCAGACGAAACAACAGGGGAAGGAAATGAAACAACAGGGGAAGGAAATGAAACAACAAATGAAGACAAAACTAAATCCACAGAAGATTCGGATTCTGGTAAAGATATATCCATTCCTTCAATAGCATCTGAACCTGTTGATCTTGAAAATCAGGATGAATCATCACAGACTCAGGATCCTGCTTCAGGAGAGGTTGATAAGTCGAAACCCCTGCTTTCACAAAGAAGCTCAACCGACCCGTACTCTTTGCTGGCTTTTATGGTCATCGCTTTTCTGGGGGGATTGGCCGCACTCTTAACACCCTGTGTTTTCCCAATGATCCCCATGACGGTATCTTTCTTTACCGGGAGAGCTAAATCCAGAAGGCAGGGTGTAAAAAATGCCTTGCTCTATGGCTTTTCAATTATTCTGATATATACGCTGACAGGATCTATTCTGGCTCCTTTCATGGGACCGGAAATGGCCAATGTACTGGCAACACACTGGATCCCAAACGTGATCTTTTCTCTTGTATTCCTGATCTTTGCACTATCCTTCTTTGGACTTTTTGAAATAACCCTGCCAAGTTCTTTTGTCAATAAGATGGATCAGAAAGCTGATAAGGGAGGCTTGATAGGTATTTTCTTTATGGCCTTTACCCTGGTACTGGTCTCCTTCTCCTGTACCGGTCCTATCGTAGGCAGTATTCTCGTCGAGTCTGCCGGTGGGTTGGTCTTAAAACCTATTTTGGGTATGCTTGGATTCTCACTGGCTTTTGCCATTCCTTTTACCCTGTTTGCCATCTTCCCGGAATGGCTTAATACTTTACCAAAATCCGGAGGATGGCTCAACACCGTTAAGGTAGTCCTGGGATTTATCGAACTGGCTTTTGCCCTGAAATTCCTCAGTGTGGCGGACCAGGCTTATCACTGGGGTCTGCTGGACCGAGAGGTCTATCTGGCTTTATGGATCGTTATTTTTGCCATGCTTGGGTTCTACATACTCGGTATGATCCGATTGCCCCATGACAGTAAACTGGAAACCGTTGGAGTAGGTCGATTAATCATTTCAATTGTAATCTTTTCCTTTGTTGTATACCTGATACCCGGAATGTTTGGCGCACCACTTAAATCCCTGGCCGGTTATCTTCCACCGATGTCGACTCATGATTTTCCCTTACTGGATGAAGTGAGGAACAATGCCGGTTCAGGACAGATGGTTTCTGATGGTGAAGAATTGTGTGATGCCCCTAAATATGCTGATTTTCTTCATCTTCCCCATGGAATAAAGGGATACTTCGACTATGATCAGGCTATTCAATGCGCAAGGGAAAAGAATAAACCACTGTTCATTGATTTTACAGGTCATGGTTGTGTCAATTGCCGTGAAATGGAGGCCAGGGTCTGGTCGGATCCGGAAGTTTTGAAAATCCTTAAAAATGATTATATCGTGGTGGCATTATATGTGGATGATAAGACCGATCTTCCTGAAAGTGCCTGGTATACTTCCACCTATGATGATAAGGTGAAAAAATCAATTGGTAAACAGAATGCTGATTTCCAGATCACGGAATATAATAATAACGCGCAACCATTTTATGTCCTCCTCGATAAGGATGAGAACCTGCTGGTATCCCCGAAAGCATATGATCTGGACATCAGGAATTTCATTGATTTCCTGGAGGAAGGCAAAAAGAATTTTTACTCCAGGTAGTTCTCTGAGGTTTCTTTAAGTTGACGATGCTGGCTTTCCGGAAAGTAATATTTTATTTCAGTACCCGGGAACCCTCTTTTTTTAGCATGGCTCTTGAGCCCCATTTAAGGCATAAATACCGCATTACTGAACATCAGCTTCCCATTCTCCCAGAAAGACCTGAATAAAGGATTGTCGACAAAATATACCACTTCACCAGCTCCCTTATCTTCCATGCCGACAATCAGTGCTTTGTAGGTCTTAGCTTCACTGGCACTACCTGAAAATCCACTGACCTTATCCTGGGAGCCTGAGATCATAGCCACATTCCATCCATTTTCCAGCAAGGAATACCTGTTGTCCACAGTTTTTAGAGTAAAGTAATAATCAGCGTATCCAAAACCGATCGGATGGCTGTTATCCAGGCTTGTTTTATAAATGCCTCCATAAACTTTGTTCATTATATACAGGCGTTCATCTTCTGCATATTTTCGCAGATAATCCGGATCTGACTGAAGCTTTTGTAATTCCTCTTTTTCTTCCTCGTCAAGATATGGTTTTAGATTGAAATGGTCTTTGTCAGCAAAATATCTCAATGCCCTTCCAAATACAACAAGCCGACCTCCTCTACCTACCCAGTCATTCAACTTTTTTAATTGATCCTCACCCAGGAGATCACCAAAATATCCCTCAGGAATTATAATCACATCCAGGTCATTCAGATTAAGTCTCCTGAAATAACTCGTATTTAGACGAATCAGGGGATACCCTAAATCCTGCTCAAACAAATGCCATATCTCCCCAACATTATATGAGGATACATTCTCACCGTATAAAACGCCAACCTTTAATTGTTTATCCAGTAGCCTGAGTTTTGAAGAGCCAAGGTCGGGACCATCTTCAGAAAAACCTGACCTTATAGGATATACCTCCATCTGGAATTCCTTTGATAATTCAGACATGATTTCCGTAATATTTCCATCAAAATTCTGATTATCCCCATTTAAAATAAAAAAGCTGCCTGCCGGGTAACTCATACCTTGTGTTTTAAGGGTGGAATAATTCGTTCTCACATTGAGACCCTGTAACAACAGTTTTGATAGAGCCCTCATATCCGAAACAGCCTTGCGAGTAAATGCATAACCATATACCTTTTCACCTAGCTTTAACTCTTTTACAGGCTGAATAATGAATCCTTCCTTATCTATTTTAATAACCTGATCGGTAGCATAGGTTTCAAGGCCAAAGGCAAAAGGAATGGACCATGAAGTTATATCATAGGTCAGCGAGTCAACCAGTGTTGAACCCGGCTCAAACAATACCCTGAGGAGTGTAGATTTTGACTGTTGAACCGGGATTATAAGGTCAGAAGATTCTATGCTTACAGGGACATTCTGGTTCGTATGATAATCAAACCCCCTGGTCGATTTTGAATTATTCAACTGACCGTAACTGATCCTGTGATGATCGAGTAATTCAATTAACTTCCGTATCTTTTTATTTCCATTCCGGCTTTTAACGATATATGTATTAAAGCCATCAGAAACTGGTTTTACGGCATTCCTGAAAAACTCGATAAAATTTGTCTCAAGATCGTCAGCGTTATTGGATGATACTTCTATGGTGGATATACTGGTAGTAAAATGATGATTTAACCTGTCTAGCAATGTTAAGGTATCACCGGTTTCAGTTTTTATACCCAATCCTGCCCTTCCACTACCTGCCTGTTCGTAGGTCATCCCAATAGCACCATTGAATGTAGGATAGGTATCTCCGTATCCGGGGTAGAAGAGGTCAAATCTTTCTTTCGTAAAATACAGCCAGTTGTTCTCATCGAAATACTTCGCATGATTTTTCCCAATTTCCACCTGGAAATCTTTTTGCCATTGGGTTATCAGAACATGATAGGGCTGGGCAGCCGGAGCAAAATAATACGGACTGTTATAGGACTGTTCGTGAAAATCTACATGAATTTGGGGCAGCCACTCATTATACAATTTGATACGATTCCTGGTCTCAATCTGACTCAGCCAGGTCCAGTCCCTGTTCAGATCAAACAGATAATGATTTGACCTTGCTCCGGGCCATGCCTGAACATGGGCAGTTTCAATTGGATCAGTTAATAATATATTTGGCTTATTTTCTTTATACCAGTTAACATACCGGTCCCTCCCATCCGGGTTAATGCAGGGATCGATGATCACAACCGTATTCTCCAGCCATTTCTCAACATCATCATCCACACTGAGAAGCTTATAAACCGTGGCCATTGCAGCTTCAGTTGAACTTGCCTCATCCCCATGAACATTATAACTTAACCAGACAATTATTTTTCCATTCCTATCAGGCTCTCCTGGCAAGAGGCCAGCTTTACGAAGATTATTGATCCGGAAATTTTCAAGATTTTCAATATTTTCTTCTGAGGAGATTATAAGAACATTTAATGGCCTTCCTTCATAGGTTTCTCCATAGTGTCTTAATTCAGCCCTGGCAGATTGCCCGGATACTTTCTCCAAATACCCTGTAACTTTATAATGCGGTGTAAAAGCTTCACCAAGATTATATCCAAGGTATTCCGGCGGAGAAATTACCTGTCCCTGTGACCGGATTTCAAAACTTAAAAAAAGACTTATAAACAGAATTACAACAATGCACTTTTTCATTTTAGACCTTTCGATTTTATAAAAGAAATCATCAATTAATTGAGTATCGGTTTGATTATATATCCCTCTATTCATTTTAATAAAAGCAAATATAATGTGATGTATGCTTATTAGGTCATTAATCCTGAATAAAACAAAGTATCGGGAATTTTGATGTAAAAAATACTATTAAATAAGAGGCAAGACCAGCATTATCGGATCTCGAAGGTTAAAATCAATGATCAGTCAGGCAATGAAATTCTAACTCTTAGTCCTCCATTATCAGAAATGTTTGTTATCTCAATTTTACCATCAATCAATTCCACGAAATTTTTTGTAAGGTACATGCCAAGACCTGTTGTTGATTCACCCATAGAGGGTTTGGGACTCAGTTTGGTATACTTGTCAAAGATCTTAGATATTTCTGATTCCGTAATACCTGGGCCTCCATCCTCAATTATGATTATTATTTTTTCTCCCCTTTGCTCTATCTTGATCTTAACTTCTGTTCCGTCTTCAGGATATTTTATAGCATTTGAAAGCACATTTGAGAAAATTTTTTCAAGGAGATAGGAATCTGTTTTTACCTCGGGATTCAGGCTGCCCTTTTCAAAACTAATATGAATTGATTTAAGCCCGGCCAGCTTCTGAAAACTTTGAACAACTTTTTCTATTAAAGGTATTAAGCTGATCTCCTCTTTTACCACTGTAATTTGCTCCTGGTCGAGAGAACGAATATCATGCAGGTTTTTAACCATTTCCATTCCACTGGCCAAAGAATGATACATGCGATCAAAATAATGGCGCTGGTTTTGTTTTATATCCCCATTTTCGAGATCCAGAAGTTGCATCATAGCAAACAACTGGGTAAATGGGGCCCTGATGTCGTGAGAAATTATTTTCAGTAAACTCTGATTCTCCTTCTGAAGTTTCTCAATAATTTTCTGCTTTTCAGCTAATATGAGATCTATATCTTTATAAGAAGAGCTGTTTTCCGTCATCACCCAAGCCTTTGGTTACACCTATACGAATATAAAATTAATTTATTGTTATGGATTGACCCAGGGAAAATATAAATTTAAAAATTTATTATGCATGCATACTATTTTTTCGTATATTAGAATATAGGCATTATGGAGAGGAAAGAGTTAATTGACTATAATGTAAAAGCCACCTGGCATGCAATAGCTAGGCTCTACAATCAGTATGCCGTCAGGCATAACATTACTACCTCCATGGCATTTGTCCTCTTGAATATTGATTCCACTGATGGAACACCTGCTACGAAAATTGCCCCTCTGATGGGAATGGAAGCAAGAAGCCTGACCAGGATATTAAAATCCATGGAAACCAAAAAACTTATTATCCGAAAGAAGGATAACGTCGATGGGCGGATGGTTAAGATATATCTTACTGACCTGGGAAAACAGAAAAAAGATATCGCAAAAAAGAAAGTCAAAATATTTAATACGGCAATAAAAGACAAAATTTCCCCGAAAAAACTGAAAACCTTCTTTGAGGTAATTGATACAATAAATGCCCATATCGAGAATGGAGAGATTAAAAAGCATTTAAATTCAGACTGAGAATGTAGTCAAAAGAACTTTTTATGAATATGAAATACGGATTATTTACAGATAATAAATCAACATATTGCTCAGAGGTAAACAAAAGGCAGCCTTTTTTCCCAGGTCCAGGTTTATAATAATAAATTAAAAACAGCATGAAAAGAAGCATTAAAAAGACCGCAGTATTAGGATCCGGAATTATGGGATCTCGAATTGCTTGTCATTTTGCAAATATTGGATTAGAGGTCCTGCTTTTGGATATTGTCCCTAAAGATCTCTCAACAAGGGAAAAGGAAAAAGGGCTGGATCAAAATTCACCGGAATTCCGTAACAGGATTGTAAATGAATCTTTACAGGTGGCCATTAAATCAAATCCTTCACCACTATATCACAAAAAATTTGCTGACAGGATAAAAACAGGAAATTTTGAGGATGACCTAAAAAAGATATCGTCCTGTGACTGGGTCATCGAAGCCATAATCGAAGACCTCGGAATTAAGAAAAACCTGTTTGAACAGGTTGAAAAATACAGGCAACCAGGATCGCTAATTACTTCCAATACTTCAGGGATCCCGATCCGTTTGATGACTGATGGCCGGACTGATGATTTTAAATCCCATTTTTGCGGGACTCATTTCTTCAATCCACCGAGATACCTGAAATTACTAGAGATAATACCGACGGAATACACAAAAAAGGAAGTAGTTGAGTTTTTCCAGGATTATGGAAAATTGTTCCTCGGTAAAACTACAGTCCTTTGCAAGGATACGCCGGCTTTCATTTCAAACAGGATTGGTATCTATGCTATACTGAAAGCTGTACAATCCATGCAGAAACTGGGACTGGGCATAGATGAGGTGGACAGACTAACCGGCACTACCATAGGAAGGCCCAAATCAGCTACTTTCAGGACTTCAGATATCGTGGGCCTGGATACATTGATTAAAGTGGCCAACAATCTTTATGAGTCTCTTGAAAACGATGAACAACGTGAGATATTCAAACTTCCGGAGATCATATATGAACTGGAAAAGAAAAACTGGCTAGGTGAAAAAACGAAACAGGGATTTTATAAAAAAACCAAGGATAAGAAGGGTAAGACAGAGATCCTTACGCTCGACCTGAAAACCTTTGAATATAAACCCAAAAAGAAAGTAAAATTTGCATCCATCGGAGCTTCAAAAGCCATTGATGACCTGAAACAGAAATTTAAAATTCTCTTTTCCGGGAAGGATAAGGCTACCCAATTCTATAAAGATTCCTTTTATGGTCTATTCCAGTACATTACTTACAGAATCCCTGAAATAACGGATGACCTCTATAAGATTGATGAAGGAATAAAAGCAGGATTCGGATGGCAGATGGGGCCTTTTGAGACCTGGGATGCGCTGGGTTTTAAAAATACATTGAAGGAAATGGAAGATGCTGGCTGTAATCCTGCTACATGGGTATACAAAATGCTGGAAGAGGGACATTCCAGTTTCTACATGGTCAGAGATGGAACAAAACAGTATTATGATATTCCTTCTGAGTCAATGAAGACCATTCCTGGCATGGAATCATTCATTATTCTGGATAACATCAGAGAAAATAACCTGGTCTGGAGTAATGCCGGTTGTTCCATTCTTGATCTTGGAGATGGAATTTTGAATGTTGAGTTCCAGTCCAAAATGAATACTATGGGGGGAGAAGTGCTTGAAGGAATTCATAAAGGGATAGACCTTGCAGAGCAGGAGTACAGGGGGCTTGTCATTGGAAATCAAGGCCAGAATTTTACAGTAGGGGCCAACCTGGGTGTATTATTTATGTATGCAATAGAGCAGGAATATGATGAAATAGACATCATTGTCAATCACTTTCAACAAACTACAATGAGGGCAAGGTATTCCACTATCCCGGTGGTTGTTGCGCCTCATACGCTAACCCTTGGAGGGGGATGTGAGTTGGCTATGCATGCTGACATTGTACAGGCTGCTGCTGAAACTTATATTGGCTTACCCGAAGTCGGCGTGGGGATACTTCCCGCAGGAGGAGGCACAAAAGAACTGACCAGGAGAATATCTGATACCTACCAGCAGGGCGATGTGGAAATGAACGATCTGCAGAACATATTCATGAATATTGGCATGGGAAAAATAGCTACCTCCGCGTATGAAGCTGTTGACATGAAAATATTGACCGACAAGGACAGGATAACCGTTAACGGTGACCGGCTTATTGCAGACGCCAAACAATCGGCATTAAAACTTGCGGTCGCGGGTTATTCAATGCCGAATCCAGATCAGAAGATCAGGGTACAGGGAAAATCAGGGATAGCCCTGGTTTTGGCAGGTGTAAATGGCATGCTCATGGGCAATTATATCACTGAACATGATGCGAAAATTGCAAAGAAAATAGCGAATGTTATGTGTGGCGGAGACCTATCCTACCCGACAGAGGTAACGGAACAGTATTTACTTGATCTGGAGCGTGAAGCTTTCCTTTCATTATGTGGGGAAAGAAAAACACTGGAAAGAATCCAGGCCATTTTACAGGGTCAGAAACCACTTAGAAATTAATAAAAATAAAACATATAATTATGGACGCGTATATAGTAGCAGGATTCAGAACAGCTGTTGGGAAGGCAAAAAAAGGTGGATTCAGATTCACCAGATCAGATGACCTGGCTGCATCCGTTATTAAGCACATGGTAAAATCCATACCCGATCTTGATCCAGTCAGGATCGATGACCTGATCGTTGGAAATGCAGTCCCGGAAGCGGAACAGGGGATCCAGATCGGCAGGATGATCTCTCTTCTGAGCCTTCCAAAGGAAGTTCCCGGAATGATGGTTAACAGGTATTGTGGATCTGGCATCGAAGCCATAAATATCGCAGCAACAAGAATCCACACAAGTATGGCGGATTGTATTATTGCCGGTGGAACAGAAAGTATGTCTCTTGTTCCAATGCTTGGCTGGAAAACAGCTCTGAATTATGATATAGCACTAAATAATCCCGATTACTATATCTCCATGGGATTAACAGCTGAAGAGGTTGCAAATAAGTATAAAATCTCAAGGGAAGAACAGGACAAATTTGCATTCAACAGCCATATGAAAGCTATAAATGCATTGGAAAAAGGATTTTTTAAGGATGAGATTGTTCCCTTTCAGATCAATGAAACCTATCTGAATGAGGATATGGTCAAAAAAACAAGATCCTATATAGTCGATACTGATGAAGGGCCCAGAAAGGATACAAGCCTGGAAGCATTGGCCAGGTTAAAACCAGCATTTAGTAAGGATGGATCAGTAACAGCCGGGAATTCCTCCCAAACATCTGATGGGGCTGCATTTGTTATGGTAATGTCCGAGAGGCTGATCAAAGAATTGAATTTAAAGCCCATTGCCAGGATGATCAGTTATGCGGTTGCGGGGGTAGAACCAAGAATTATGGGTATTGGCCCGGTCAAAGCAGTCCCGAAAGCTTTGGAAAAAGCAGGCTTGAAACTTAGTGATATTGAACAGATAGAACTTAATGAAGCCTTTGCTGCCCAGGCTCTCGGTGTGATCAGGAATTTAGACCTGAATGAAGATATATTAAATGTGAATGGCGGGGCAATAGCTTTGGGGCATCCCCTGGGCTGTACCGGTGCTAAACTGAGCATTCAACTATTCAATGAAATGCGCAGAAGAAATCAGAAATACGGTATGGTCACGGCTTGTGTGGGTGGAGGACAAGGTGTGGCTGGGATCTATGAATTGCTAAACTAAAAACTCAATATTATGGCAACTGAATTAAAAGAGAAAATGATCAAGGGCGGTGAGTTTCTTATCAAGGAAACTGATCCAAAAGATATTTTCATTCCTGAAGAATGGAATGAAGAGCAAAAGATGATCTATCAGACCTGTCTGGATTTCATTGAAACGGAGATCCACCCGAATCTGGATAAGATCGATTCCATGGAATATCCGGAACTTGTCCCTTCATTATTGGACAAAGCCGGACAATTGGGCCTTCTGGGATCAGGGATACCCGAAAAATACAATGGATTCGGAATGGACTTTAATACTACGATGCTGATCGCAGAGGCGTTTGGTCAAAGTCATTCTTTTGTGGTTTCCATATCGGTTCATATAGGCATCGGTACTTTGCCTATATTATTTTATGGAACCGAAGAACAAAAGGAAAAATACCTGCCAAAACTGGCTATGGGTACAATGAAATCAGCCTACTGCCTTACAGAGCCAGACGCTGGTTCCGATGCAAATGCGGGGAAAACTAAAGCAAGGCTGTCAGAAGATAAAAAAAGTTATTTATTGAATGGCCAGAAGATGTGGATCTCGAACGCCGGTTTTGCGGATCTGTTTATCGTTTTTGCTAAAATCGAAGATGACAAGTACCTCTCCGCATTTATTGTTGAGAAGGAATTTGGGGGTATTACAATGAATCCTGAAGAGAAAAAACTAGGGATTAAGGGTTCATCCACAAGACAGGTCTTTTTCAATGATTGTAATGTACCAGTTGAAAACCTGCTTGGAGAAAGAGAATCCGGATTTAAAATGGCCCTTAATATTTTGAATATAGGAAGGATCAAGCTCGGTGCTGCAACAGTAGGCGGATCAAAGTTGGCGTTGAACAGGTCTTTAAAATACGCTAATGAAAGAAAGCAATTTGGAACCACTATAGGCAGTTTTGGAGCCATAAAGCATAAACTTGCTGAAATGGCTACCCGTATCTATGCCTGTGAATCAGCGGTCTATCGAACAGGGAAAAACATTGAAGACGCTTACATAAACTATAAAAATGATGGCATGGATGAAGATTCTGCCAAAAACAAGGCTGTTGAGGAATTTGCTATCGAATGTGCCATTTTGAAAGTACATGGATCTGAATTACTGGATTTTGCAGTTGACGAAACAGTTCAGATCCATGGAGGGATCGGGTATTCAGCAGAGGGTCCGGCAGAACGTGGATACCGGGATGCACGGATCAACAGAATTTATGAAGGAACGAATGAAATAAACCGATTGGTAACCATTGACATGTTGCTTAAGAAAGCGATGAAAGGATCCCTGGACCTGATGACACCAGCCATGGAAGTTCAGAAAGAATTAACGTCTATCCCTTCCTTCAAGCAAAACGGTGAGGATGGATTATTTGTCAAAGAAAAAAAGGTCTTGACAAATCTTAAAAAGATCGGCTTGATGATATCTGGCTCAGCTGTTCTTAAACTTTCAACAAAATTGAAGGATGAGCAGGAGATCCTGATGAACCTTGCCGATATGCTGATCGAAGGTTATGTGGCTGAATCAATAATATTACGGGTTGAAAAACTTGCCGGGATAAAAGGGGCTGAATCATGTCAGCGCCAGATAGATATGGCAATGATATATTTACACCGTGCTGTAAATGAAATAATACCTGCAGCAAAAGAAGCTGTTTATGCTTTCGCTGAGGGAGATGAACAAAGAATGTTGCTTCTTGGATTGAAAAGGTTTTCAAAAATAGAACCCTATAACCTCAAGGAAGCCAGGAGAAGAATAGCACATGAAATGCTGGACCGGAATGAATATTGTTTCTAATTACTTTCTTCACAAAAAAACCTGTGGAGATCAACCCACAGGTTTTTTGCTAATAATTAAAATATTTTCAGATCTTAAATCCAGGTTGTTACTGAATTCAAGATAAGGCTTTACCTACCTTTTCAAGAAGTTTTTTAGTGGCAATAATTCCATCTTCGGGAGATAATTCTGATCCTTCATACTCAATACCCACATAACCGCTAAATCCGGCATCCTTGACGATCTTCATTATCTGATAATAGTCGATATTCCTTTCATTTCCTTCATCATCAAAGACATGGGACTTGGCACTCACACCCTTAGCATAAGGCATAAGCATCTCTGTTCCTTTGTACTTATCAAATTCCTCTAAACATATCCTTTGCCTGTTTTCGTATTTTGCCTTTATACAGAAATTCCCAAAATCCGGTAGTGTACCACAATAAGGATTATCAACCTCTTTCATTACAGTGCTCAACCAATCTCCATTGGATGAATATCCGCCATGATTTTCAACAATTATGCCGATTCCAGCCTTCTCACCGTACTCAGAAAGTGTACCCAGGCTATCAATAGCAGCCTTTTGTACTTCTTCATACGTGCCATTTCCTGCCGCATTTACCCTGATTGAGTGGCATCCCAAAAACTTAGCGGCATCCACCCATTTATAATGGTTCTCAATCGCCTGTTTTCTTTTCTTTTTATCCTGATCCCCCAAATCACCTTCCCCATCGATCATGATGAGCACATTGGTTACACCCAAATCACTGCATCTGGTTTTCAATTCAGACAAATAACCTGCATCTTCGGCTTTATCCTTGAAGAATTGATTTACATATTCAACTGCATCAATTCCAAAATCATTCTTTGCCTTGGCCGGAAAGTCAATATTTTTAAGGTCTCCTTTGAACAAAAGTTTATTCAGTGACCATTCCGCGAGGGAAATCTTAAAAAACATATCCCCATGCTCCTCACCAAAAGATGAGAATCCAGGAAAGGCTGTAAACAATCCAACACCAGCTGTTGCTGATATGCCTTTTTTAATGAAGGCTCTTCTTTTTTTATCGATCATTTTAATAAAATTTTGTGATTATTATAATTCCTCTGTATAATTTCCTGAAAAAATATCTTTGAACCGCTAAGTTATATTTTAAATCCATTATTTTCGTTCAGATTTCTGAAATTTATCTTGTATGCAGATCCAGGAAGTAAACAATCCAAAGCTCGCCAGTGAATTTATAAAAATGGCAATTCCACTGTACAAAGACTATCCAAACTGGATCCGACCACTCGATAAAGATATCGAAGCAATTTTCAATCCAAAACAGAACAAATATTTCAGGCATGGTGAATGTACCCGTTGGATCCTGAAAGATGATAAAGGTAAAACTATCGGTAGGGTTGCGGCTTTTATCAACAGGAAAATTGCCTCGAAGGGAAATGAACAACCTACGGGAGGAATGGGATTTTTCGAATGCATCAATGACAAGGATGCCGCCTTCAGACTTTTCGACCAGTGTAAAGAATGGCTTGAAGCACGTGGCATGGAAGCTATGGACGGCCCGATCAATTTTGGGGAAAGGAATGAATGGTGGGGATTGCAGGTTGAAGGATTTGATATTGAACCGAACTACAGATGCAATTATCAGCCTCCTTATTATCAGGCGTTATTCGAAGCCTATGGATTTAAAACCTATTTCGAGCAACTTACCTTCGGTCGGAAGATAGTGGGACATATTTCAAAAAGGATGTTTGAAAAAGCTGAGAGGATCGCCGCTAATCCAAAATATACTTTCAAAACACTTGATATTAAACAAATTGATAAATACACCGAGTATTTTCATACGATTTACAATAAAGCATGGAGTGGCCATAAAGGGGTGCCTGTACTATCTATTCAACAGGCCAGGCTACTGATCAAGCAGATGAGACCAATACTTGATCCCAATATTATGTACTTTGGGTTTTACGAAGATGAACCCATCGCTTTTTTTATTAATATTCCGGATGTCAATCAGATATTCAAGCATGTCAATGGCAAATTGAACCTTATCGGTAAATTGAAATTCCTCTATCATAAGTGGAGAAAAACAACCAACAAAATTATAGGAACTGTTTTTGGTGTTGTTCCGGAACACAGGTCGAAAGGGGTAGAGGGGGCAATCGTTATATATGGCCGTGAAGTTTTGTTTGAGAAGTACAACCGATATGAAAATCTTGAAATGAACTGGATAGGCGACTTTAACCCGCGAATGGTCCATACGGCAGAACAGGTCGGCGTGGAACTATATAAAAAGCACATTACCTATCGAAAACTGTTCGATGAAAGCAAGCCTTTTAAAAGACATTCAATATTAAAGTAATTTATGATTATTGTATTCTAGCACTGCATCACATAACTACCAAGCCATTTGATGTTGTTTGCATGTTTATTGAACACCGACTTTACATTAGGATCATCAACATGGCCCTCCAGATCAATATAGAACCAATACTTAAATTTCTTCCCTTGCTTTGCCGGCCGGCTTTCTATTTTAGTCAGATTAATATTGGCATGGTAAAAATCCTGGAGAAAATTCGCCAGACTTCCGGGCCCTTCAGGTAATCGGGCCAAAATACTTGTTTTGTCCTTCCCGCTCTTTTCATTTTTTATATCCTGAGCAATGATCAAGAACCTGGTGAAATTATCGGGGGAATCTTCAACATTATCATATAATATCGGAAGATTATAAGTTTTTGCTGCAATATGAGAACAGATGGCAGCAGCATGGGAATCCCCAAGAGCAAGTTTCACAGCTTTGGAGGTCGAATTCGTCGGGACCTGTTCCACGTCAGATTCACTGAAAGTAGAATATAGAAACTTTCTGCACTGTCTGAAAGCAATGTCTTTCGAATAAATCCGGTGTATATCCTCAACCTTATCAGAAGTGGTGGCAAAAGCAAAAGTAATGGAAAGAGGTATTTCAGCTATTATATTCAAATCATACGAGCCAAGATTGTCAATCGTCTCATTAACTACACCTTCCTGGTTATTTTCCAATGGCACGATACCATATTTGGCCCTGCCAGCATTTATGGCTTCAAAAACTGAAGGAATTGTTGCCAGGGGCAGGTATTCGCTCATCGCTCCGAATCGTGATTCAGCAGCCTGATGAGTAAAACTTCCTTCCGGCCCAAGATATGCGATCTTTTCAGGTAGTTCTATGTTGCGGCTTATGGCAAAGATCTCCTGATAAATAGCTTCTACGGCATGCTTATTTAGTTTTCCTGAGGTCCTTTTACTGATCCTGCTTAATCGGTCAATAATGCTTTTTTCCCTTTCTGGTTTATAGATATTAGTTTTACTCTTTGATTTGGCCTCTCCTACCTTGTTGACAAGGTCCATTCGTTTATTAAGGTATTCCAGGATCTTATCATCCAACAAGTCTATCTGCTTTCTTAAATCTTCAAGCTTCAAATTCCTATAAGTTTTAATTTTAAAAGAGGTTCCTATTGATTTACTGGTTTGATCCTACCCAAACCTTTGATTTCAGTATTAATATCTTTTGGCTGGCCATCATATCTTATACTACCTATGCCTTCTATTTTTGCATTCAGTTTTTCCGTCACATTTATTTCAGCTCCACCCAATCCCCCCACAGTAACATCACAATCTTTACTGTCAAGGTCAAACGCTTCCAATTTTCCGGCACCCATCAGGTTTAATTCCTGTTCCTGTACCTCTCCGGCTAAGCTAATAACTCCAGCCCCACTTAATTCCACCAGCAATTTATCACTCATTATTTTAAGATCAATCGCACCTGCCCCTTCCATAATAATTTCGAGATCATCCGAGCTGAGATAATCCTCGTTTTTTATTAATGCAGCTCCCATAGCTCTTATTTCTTTTAGCTCCTCGTAATATATAATGATCCGGATCTTACTTCTACTGATTAACTTTTTTTCCTGTGTCACCCTCAGAATTCCTGAACTCACCTCCGTATCAATAAAGTCAAGCAGGTTTTCATCAGTATTGATTTCTATAAATGGCTGGTTGCTTTCCTTGAGTATTACTTCAAAATTTCCAGCAATCCTGAGCCCATCGAAATCACCCGTTGAGCGTTTCTCCCTAACAATCTCTCCATTTCCCTTTTCAAAATCCTCGAGAAATTCACACCGCACAACGAAGAAGGCTGTGATGATTATGAGGGCAAGAATAAAATAAGTCTTCATTTAAAAATATTTCAAAAATTGAATCTAATAAATTATTCTGTATATTGAAAAAATAAGATTGATGCTAATTTCACTAATTAATTGTGAATATAGAACACTTCAAGTAATTTTGGGGCTTTTCATACCAACAATAAAAAATGATTAAGGATCAAACCATATTTGGATTTATCAGGGAGGAAGAATACAGACAAAAGTCTGGTATTGAGTTAATCGCTTCAGAAAACTTTGTCTCTAATCAGGTATTGGAAGCAATGGGTACCGTTCTTACCAATAAGTATGCCGAAGGCTTACCAGGGAAAAGATATTACGGAGGTTGTGAAATAGTTGATAAGATAGAAAACCTGGCCAGGGACAGAGCTAAGAAATTATTTAATGCCGATTGGGTTAATGTGCAGCCTCATTCAGGTGCACAGGCAAATGCTGCTGTCATGCTTGCACTGATAAATCCCGGGGATAAGATCCTTGGATTTGACCTTTCCCATGGAGGGCACTTAACACATGGCTCTGCTGTGAATTTCTCAGGAAAACTATATAATCCTTCTTTTTATGGTGTACAGGAAGAAACAGGGAGAATCGATTGGGATGAAGTCGAGAAAATAGCCGACAGGGAGAAGCCAAAACTGATCATTTGCGGAGCTTCTGCTTACAGCCGGGAATGGAATTATAAGAGGTTAAGGGAAATAGCTGACCAACATAAAGCCTTTCTGATGGCAGATATCGCACATCCCAGTGGCCTGATAGCCAGGGGATTATTGGATGATCCCATGCCTTACTGCGATGTGGTCACAACAACAACACATAAAACACTCAGAGGACCAAGAGGAGGTATGGTTTTGATGGGTAAGGATTTCGAAAACCCTATGGGATTGAAAACTCCAAAAGGAAAAACCAGGATGATGTCTTCTTTGCTTGATTCCGGTGTTTTCCCAGGAACTCAGGGTGGACCACTGGAACATGTTATTGCAGCCAAAGCTGTCGCTTTTGAAGAAGCTTTATCAGATGACTATCTAAGTTATGTGAAACAAGTCCGGAGTAATGCCCAGGCTATGTCTGATGAATTTAATCAAAGGGATTATAAGATCATTTCCAATGGAACAGACAACCATTTATTGCTCATTGACCTGCGATCCAAAGCATTGACTGGAAAACAGGCGGAAGATGCCCTTATTCAGGCGGATATTACAATAAATAAAAATATGGTTCCGTTTGATGACAGATCTCCATTCGTCACATCCGGGATGCGGATCGGTACTGCGGCCGTCACAACCAGGGGACTTCTGGAATCAGATATGAAACGTATTGTTGAATTGATTGATAAAGTATTAACAAATATTGATCGCGAAGAAGTAATTTTGGAGGTCAAAAAAGAAGTGAACAATTGGATGTTGGATTATCCCCTATTTAAGTAAGGTAAAGTGTCAGAATCGGTAGAAAAAGAGATGTCCTTTCTCGACCACCTTGAAGAACTGAGGTGGCATATTGTCAGATCATTGATAGCTATACTGGTATTCGCCATTGCCGCCTTTTTAGCAAAGAAAATAATATTTCATGATATAATCCTGGGCCCCAGCAGACCTGATTTCTGGACTTATCGAATGCTTTGTAAGATGGGCGAAATGATCAATACCAATGTGTTGTGCATCGAGGAATTACCATTTATAATACAAAGCCGGCAAATGACAGGCCAGTTTATGATGCATATTACTTCTTCTTTTGTTATAGGATTGATACTGGCATTCCCTTACGCCTTCTGGGAGATGTGGCGATTCATAAAACCCGGATTATATGACAAAGAAAAAAATGTTGCACATGGGGCAGTTTTCTTCGTATCCCTTCTATTCGGTCTGGGTGTTCTTTTTGGGTATTTCGTAGTTTCACCTATTTCTATTAACTTTCTGTCGAACTACCAGTTAGACCCCAGTATAAGTAATGAGTTTGACATAATATCGTATGTCTCAACAATATCAATGCTTGTATTGGCCTGCGCTATCATGTTCCAATTGCCAATTGTTGTATATTTTTTAACCAAAGCCGGGATCGTAACACCCAGTTTTCTGAAAGCATACAGGAAACATGCGATTATAATTATTCTCGTAATTTCTGCTATCATAACACCTCCGGATGTGGTCAGTCAGGTTTTAATCGCATTACCTTTGCTGGTTCTCTATCAAATTAGTATTTTTATTTCTAAAAATGTAATCGAAAACGATCCGGATCTAATACTACAAGACGATTAAAGAATGGCACTTAAAATAGCAATCGGTGGTGATCATGCTGGTTTTCAACTAAAGGAAATTATAAAATCGAAATTAGAATCAGAAGGATATTTTATAGAGGATTTTGGCCCTTTTTCCGATCAATCTGTTGATTATCCTGACTTCGTACATCCTGTGGCTAATTCTGTTGAAAATGGAGAATATAATTTCGGGATCTTAATCTGTGGAAGTGGAAATGGAGTTGCCATGACGGCGAATAAACACAAAGGCATCCGGGCAGCTGTTTGCTGGAATGAAATGCTGGCAAAACTTGCTCGTGCACACAATAATGCAAATATTTTATGCCTGGCAGGTAGATTCTTGGATGATGAGCTAGCCATGGAAATTGTTGATATATTTCTCAAAACAAACTTCGATGGCGGAAGGCACATCAAAAGAATAAAAAAGATTATTGATTTTTAGTTTTAAGGTTGTAAACCTGATTTCCCCCTTTAGTATACAATTCTGATAATTCAGGAATTCTTGATAATATTTCCGGCATGGCTGAATGTTCATCAATTATAACTTCCGGAAGGTCTTTTTCAAAATTTTCAAATATTCTGACAACAACATTATAATTGTCTAATTGTTCAAGTTGATGTTCAAGCATTACCCAGGATAAATAAGGGGTTGACAGGTAATTACCAAAATATCTGCTGGTACCATTTCCCATAACTAGGATCCGTTCACCCTCTCTTTCTGAAAAGGATGTGTTCGATCTTGCATATTGATTTGAATAATCCAGGAAATCACTTCCCTTGATCACGCTAAAACTTGAATTGTAATTTTGAAAAACAATCAGAGAGAGAAAAGCAATAAAAATTATTTCTGCAATTATCGTTTTTCTCATCATTAAGAATAGATGCGCAATAAAAAAAGCCATTACGGGGATAAATACGATCAATATATGGGAAGATTGATGGTAATCTAAAATCAATATCAGGATTCCAAAAACCACATACAAAAAATAGTATTTCTGCAATCTTATCTGGTAATTAATAAAGCCTAGTGATTGCATTACCCTGAAAAAAGAATACAATAGCAACAAACCCGGAATAAGGAATATCCCAAATATACCCTTCCAGGAAATTAGTGCACCTGAACTACCGGCAAGAAATAAGAAATCAAGGTTGAAATAAAACTCATCCAGCTGGTTGAACCAATAAAACTTCAACCATGTTAAAAAAAATGGAAGAAATGCACCAAGAACAAGCAAAAGAAAGCGTCTGATTATTGTATTCGTGAAAAAAATGAGCGCAATTATCACCGGGATAATAAATAATATATACAAAGGATAAAACAAGGCTGCAAACCCAGAGAACAGTCCAATCTTTATAAAGTCTTCATCCGCTCTCTTTCTTCCTTCGACTATTTTGAATGTAAGATTAATTGAAAACAATATAAATGTTAATCCCATCAGCTGGGGCGAAAGGGTAATATAATCCTCCATTCCCATCAATAAAACGATATAAATGAGGGAAGGAACATATGTGTTCTGATTATACGCTTTATAATGGATAAGCCCAATGTTAAAAATAACTGCCTGTATGATCACCAATAATAAGCCAAGAATTCTGTAGATCAGATACCCATCCGGAGCGACAAACGAAAGAAGCCGGTACACCTGGGCGGACAAGGGCCCAATTGGATAATAAACATCAATATACAGTTCACCACCTTCCACCATCTTGGCGCCAACTGTATGCCACTCAATTTCTGGTATGGTTATATTTATCCCGGAAATGAATACAGGTAGTTGAATTATTACAGCTACAAATAAAATTATGAGAATCTTATAAGGATCGTTTATTTTAAAAAGAGATAGCAATACTGTATACGCTTTTCATGCAAATGTAGTAAAATCCATCCCTATAATTAATGGCTATATGCTATAATAATTGTTTTATATGATGATATTTGTAAATTATTATGGAAAGCAAAAGACAATTGAAGTTTTCTAAAATGATCCAGAAAGATCTCGGTGATATATTTCATCACGAGATACAGGATCTTATTGGAAAAGCATTTATTACTGTTACACTTGTCAGAATGTCTCCCGACCTGGGTGTTGCAAAAGTATATCTCAGCATGATGATGGTGGAGGACAAGCAGAAACTGATAGACCATATTATCGAAAGAAAGGGATATATCAGAAAACTACTGAGTGCAAGAATAGGAAAAAAGGTGCGGGTAATTCCTGAACTTATGTTCTTTCTGGATGATAGTATGGAGTATTCTGAAAACATTGATCGCATCCTGAAAAACCTGAATATCCCTCCGGAATAGAACCATAACATTTTGAACCTACCTTTATTCATAGCCAGGAAATATTTTTTTTCGAAGAAAAAAAGAAATTTCATTAATGTAATATCACTTATCTCTATGGTTGGTGTTGCTGTTGGCACAATGGCTCTTGTGGTAGTTCTTTCTGTATTTAATGGATTGGAAGGATTTATCAGGTCCCTTTACAGCTCCTTTGATCCTGACATAAAGGTTATGCCTCTCCAGGGAAAATCATTTTTAATGGATTCCGTTTCATTAAAAAAGGTTCGTGACCTGGAAGGGATAGAATTTGTTTCCGAAGTTATTGAGGATAATGCCTATGTCAAATTCCGTGATGCAGAAATGGTGGTGAGGCTTAAAGGAGTGGATAATTACTTTCTCAAGAATACAAGATTAAAGAAAAGTATCGTTGAGGGAAAACTGGTTTTAGAAAACGATAGGCTTCCCTATGCAGTGATTGGTCGTGGTATCCAGTATACTTTAAATATCACGGACCTGGGCGACTTTTACCCCCTTCAATTCTATTACCCTAAACGCCGGCGAGGTAGTTCGATCAATCCAGCACAACTTACGAATAGAAGAAATATCAATATAGGCGGCATATTCGCGATAGAGAAACAATTTGACATGAATTATATTCTGGTACCAATCAGGTTTGCCAGCCAGTTAATGGATTATGGCATGAAAAGAACCTCACTGGAAATAAATATAAGAGATGATGCCGACCAATTCAAAATAATATCTGATATCAAAAATATCATGGGCCCTTCGTTTAAGGTACTTGATAGTGATGAGCAGCACTCCTCTTTAATTTCTGCAATAAAAATAGAGAAGCTATTTGTGTTCACAACCCTTTCATTTATTATAGCTGTTGCAGCCATTAACATTTTCTTTGCCCTCACAATGCTTGCCATTGAGAAGAAGAAGGATATTGCAGTATTCTATGCAATGGGGGCTGAGAAATCGCTTGTCAGATCTATCTTTCTTCATGAAGGAGCCATCATATCATTTAGCGGTGCAATTATCGGAATGGTTCTGGGTATTATCCTCTGTTTTATACAGCAACAATTCGGGATAATCTCCATGGGGGTTGATACATCGGTAATTGATGCTTATCCGGTTGAGATGAAATTAAATGATTTTTTACTATCATCAGCCAGTATAATATTGATTACCTTGGTTTTTTCCTCCAGACCGGCATTTATTGCTTCACGATCATCAGTTTTAGATCAATTGTGATTATATAAGAGTTTTTCACCATAGCTATTTATAAAATGAGATAAATTTGCGTTGTTCTGCATGAAAAAACTTTTATTTATCATATTGATATTTTTATCGGCTCCGCTGATGGCCCAATGGAACGTTGGACTTAAGGCTGGGGTAAACATAACCTCAATTAACTATGATGCCAGGTTTAATCAACAGGTGGTAGAACAAGATTTTAAATTGGGTTATATGGGTGGTTTGACTTTTCAATATTTCAATCAACCCAACATAGGTATACAAATGGAGGCCCTCTATATTCAAAAAGGGTTTAAAACAAAGTTAGACACGACAGAAAATATACAATACGAAAGAACTATCGATTATCTTACAATACCTATGTTGATGCATGCTTATATTGGAAAAAAGAGATTCAATATGAGTATTTTATTGGGACCTTACATCAGCTATGCGATTTCCTCCAATGAAAAATTCACCGAAGGGGATATGAGCCTTCAGGAGGATTATGAATGGAATAGAGAAATTGACAATCGATTTGAGTTTGGATTACAAGCTGGGCTGGGTTTTCGAAACTCTTTTAAATTTGGAATTATTGAACTTGAAGGTATGTTCTTGTTTGGCTTGACAAGTATATATAAATGGGGGGCTGTCAATAGTGACCCTGATAAAGACATATTCTTTCCACTTCCGGAACAGGCACAAAACCGGGGTATTCAGATTATCCTTTCATATTACAAAACTCTTGGAAAGATCCCTGAAAAAAAATAATATTTTATATTTTAACCAGGTCGAGAAGATACTTCCCGTATCCGCTTTTCAGTAAAGGTTCAGCCAGTACTGCTAATTGTTGAGCGGTGATAAATCCCATTCTATAGGCTATTTCTTCTATACAGCCAATTTTTAGTCCTTGCCGGTCTTCAATAACCTGAACAAAATTAGATGCCTGGATTAAAGATTCAAAAGTTCCGGTATCCAGCCAGGCTGTCCCACGAT
>JAHEGY010000024.1 GCA_024644875.1 Cyclobacteriaceae bacterium | reverse complement strand
TTGCCATTGTTATCTACCCAGCGGTTATATCCGGTATGACTGTACGGTATCTCCTGCAACTCTTCACTTATCGCCTCAAGGCTAGATATATCCATAGTATTTGCATCGGGATTTAGCACATAGGTAACGAGTTCTTCTTTTTGGGCATCGGATAAATGATCAAATGCCGGCATTACCCCACGACCCACGGATATATAATCTTTGAGTCCCTGCCTGGTATAATTCTTCTTCCGCTCGACAATGGAGGGATATGTAACACCATCTCCTTTCATATCTGGTTTATGGCAAACGGCACAATGCAGGTCATACACCAGCTTCCCGGCAGAAGCAAGCATTCCCTCCTGCTGAGGGGCCAGGTCAACCATGGTGTGGATCCAGGGCATTTCGTTTGAATTGATATACATGATCTGTGTTTCGAGATCTACCGCTGCTCCACCCCATTCACCGCCACCATCAAATCCGGGAAATATCAGT
Source organism: Cyclobacteriaceae bacterium (assembly GCA_024644875.1). Classification (GTDB taxonomy): domain Bacteria; phylum Bacteroidota; class Bacteroidia; order Cytophagales; family Cyclobacteriaceae; genus JAGTVG01. The sequence continues at coordinate 45,954 of JAHEGY010000024.1, read as the reverse complement.
GTCCCTTCTATGCTTGGCGGGGTGAACATATGTTCATGATTTATGCGGTCGAATGTCTCCATAGCCTGGCGTTTAACCTCCGGATCGAAATCAGAAAAGTCATCCTTACTGATCTCCTGCCTGGCAAAAGGGGCCGGTTTTGTTGGTACCGGTTGAGTGGGCCAGGTGGCTTCCCCTCTGAGATCAGTACCAGGTACCGGAACTTCTTCAATGGGATACAAAGGCTCACCTGTGATCCTGTTGAACATAAAAACATACCCCGATTTGGTTATCTGGGCCAGGGCCTGGGTTTCTTCACCATTATGATCAACCGTTACCAGGTTGGGTGGAGATGGTATATCCCGATCCCACAGGTCGTGGTGGACAGTCTGGAAATGCCATATCCGTTCCCCGGTATCAGCATTTAATGCGAGTATGCAATTGGCGAAAAGATTAGAACCTTTCCTGTTGCCGCCATAGAAATCGAATGATGCGGAACCGGTGGGTACATATACCATTCCGTTTTCTTCGTCCACCGCCATGCCAGACCAGTTGTTGGCCCCGCCTATCCTTTCATGGGCATCCTCCGGCCAGGTCCAGTACCCGTATTCATCAGGTTTTGGAATGGTATGAAATATCCACTCCTGCTCCCCTGTAATAACGTTGTATGCCCTGATATAACCAGGTGCCGCTATGCGATCTTCCGAAACACGGCACCCAACAATGATCTTATCTTTAAAAATAGCGCCAGGTGTCGTACCCGTAACGTAATGTTTCATCGCTTCCGGGCCAAGTCCTACCTTAATATCTATGATTCCCTCGTTAGCAAAAGATTGGATCAAAGTACCTTTATCCGGATCCAAACAGTACAAAAAATTCCCGGCAATATAAAAAAGACGTTTCTCATTCCCATTTTCCCAGAAAGTCAATCCCCGGTTTACACCCATACTGTAAATAAACCTTTCATCGATTGGCGGAGTAAAGGTCCATAGTTCTTTCCCCGTCCCCGCATCTAAAGCAAAACACTTCAGCACAGGGGAGGTACCATATAAAACTCCATCGATGATTAAAGGATTACATTGGATCTGCGTATTTCTGCTGGTATCTGCATAACCAGTCCTGTACATCCATGCCATTTCCAGCTTATGTGCATTTTCCAGATTGATCTGCTCCAAATTTGAATACTGATTTCTCCCCGGCCCTCCCTGATAATGTTTCCAGTCGTGATTCCCTGTTACCTCTTCCTGTGTGTGTTGAATACAACTGCTAATAACAAAAACTAAAATTAGGTTCTTGATTCTGTACATATGTGTAGCTAATTATTCACTCTTTCTTCTGAGTTAAAATCTTTCCAATACTTGCTGATCGTATCCTTCATTTCCCGGTGTAAAAGAAGAATCCCAAATAAGTTCGGTATGGTCATTAATGCAATAGTGATACCTGAGAAAGTCCATATAATGGTCGTGTCAGTAAAGGAGGCTACGAAGAAGCCAATGACATAAACGATGTGATAGTAGATAACATACTTCGAACCGAAGAGAAAAGTTACAGCCCGGTCACCATAATAGGACCAGGAAATGGCGGTGGAAAAAGCAAATAATAAAATGCCGATAGATACTATATACCTGCCATAGGTGCCCAGAAAACTGTTCGCAAAAGCTTCCGTTGTCAATGGTGCACTATGGATAAGAGAAGCACCCTTCAGGGATATGACACCCAGTTGATCATCAATATTACCACTTGTAACCTGAACCACTCCATTAAAAGGCTCCTTTCCTTTCATTACCATAATATCTTCCGCAAAGGACCTGGCATGTATAATGGTCAAATCATTCATTATCTGACCATCGACAACATCGAGCTCACCGGTAAACAGTTCCAGAGACTCCTGCCCGGCAATATGTTTAGACATCTTTTCCTTATCAGAATCATTATTTTCATCATAAGTATCTGCCATCACTTGTAAATCAGATACCTGGAATAGATTATCATATTTATGTGTCCAGGCTCCTGATGAAAGGATGACCAGGCCGGTAATGGTGCAGATTATGATGGTATCGATAAAGGGTTCCAATATAGCTACCATTCCTTCTGATACCGGTTCATGGGCCTTTGCCGAAGCATGGGCAATTGGTGCGGAACCCTGGCCTGCTTCATTGGAAAATAATCCACGGTTCACTCCCCTGTTAAAGGCATAGGCAAAATTGGCACCCAGGAATCCTCCGACAGCCGCTGTCCCGGTAAACAGATCTTTAAATATTGAAAGGAAGGAAGGAACAATATTTTCATAATTGTATATTATTACCAGAATAGCACCCAGGAAATACAAAATGGCCATTGTAGGCACCAGCCTTGATGTTACCTGGGCAATTCTCTTGATCCCCCCGATAATGACCAATCCCAATAAAATAGCCAGCACCAGACCCGTAATCCAATGTTTGATTGAAAAAGTGGTAAAGATAGATCCGGCTATGCTATTGATCTGAGGCAAGCTTCCGGTCCCAAAGGATGAAAGTATGGTTGAAAGCGCAAATATAATGGCCATCACCTGGGCGAACTTCCCCAATTTGATCCTGTTAAATAAACGATATTGGGTCAACCGCCGGCTCATATAGTACATCGGTCCACCAGCCATAGTCCCGTCTGCCGTCTTTACCCGGTACTTATGAGATAAAGTGACCTCTACAAACTTGGTGGTCATGCCAAACATGGCGGTAACCAGCATCCAGAACAGAGCTGCAGGTCCTCCGAGGAAAATGGCATAAGCCACACCGGCAATATTGCCGGTCCCTACTGTCCCTGATAAAGCTGTAGTAAGTGCCTGAAAATGCGTAGTATCCCCTTCATCCCCCTTTATGTCATATTTGCCTCTGACGACCCTCAAAGCATGTTTAAAGAACCGAATTTGCGGAAAGCGAAGATACAGTGTAAAGAATAGTCCCGTACCAATTAGCAGAAAGGAAAACCACTGTGCACCGCCTATATGATTATCGATGTTTGTAAGAAAGTCGTTAAGTTGCTGCATCACAGACTGGATAGTGAATGATCGATTAAATTTTGACAAATCTATAAAAATAAATCATACTCCAAATTTTTTTATACATTTCATCCATAGTTTTTTCCTATAAAATCTTCCGAATACCTAATATTATATACATTTGTTTATCAACATAAACGGATTATAATGGATCAGAAAAAACTAGCAATTAATGATATTCATGCAATTTCTGGGGCTAAAATGATGCCTTTTGCAGGCTATATGATGCCCGTAAGATACTCTTCAGATATAGAAGAACATAAAACTGTCAGGGAGCGCGTTGGAATATTTGATGTATCGCATATGGGGGAATTTATGGTGGAAGGCCCGGGAGCCCTCGACCTCATCCAATATATAAGCAGTAATGATGCGTCAAAACTTGTTAATGGCCAGGTACAATATGCCTACCTGCCAAATGATAATGGCGGGATAATCGATGATTTCCTGGTGTATAAGTTCAATGATGAAAAATTCATGCTGGTGGTCAATGCATCTAATATTGAAAAGGACTGGAACTGGATCAACGAACATAATACTTTTGATGCAGTGACAAAAAATATATCAGAAGATATCTCTCTCTTTGCCATACAGGGACCGAAGGCTACAGAAGTAATTCAGAAATTAACTGAAGTTGATCTTTCCGGCATGAAATACTATACTTTTAAAAAAGGAAACATCGGCAATATCACGGATGGAGCCATTATTTCTGCAACGGGATATACCGGTGCCGGCGGATTCGAGGTATACATGTACAATGAATATGCTGCGGAGATCTGGGAAGCAATTATGGATGCAGGAAGTGATGCCGGAATTAAACCCGTAGGATTAGGTGCCCGGGATACTTTAAGATTGGAAATGGGTTATTGTCTGTATGGAAATGATATTGATGAAACGACTTCTCCAATTGAAGCGGGACTGGGGTGGATAACAAAGTTCTCCAAACACTTTTTCAATGATCAAAATATAAAAAAGCAAAAAGAAGAGGGGGTATCCCAAAAGTTAGTTGGAATGGAAATGATTGACAGAGGGATCCCCAGGCAGGGATACGAAATCTTTAACCCGGATGATGATATCATTGGCCGGGTCACTTCGGGTACTATGTCACCATCAATGGGAATCGGTATCGGTATGGGATATATAAAAGTTGACTATACTGTGCCGGGAACGGAAGTTTTCATCGGGATCCGCAACAGGAAGTTGAAAGCCAGGGTCGTCAAATTTCCGATTCTCAAAAAATAAACTTCACAGTTAATATACTGATAGAACTGAATTTGCACATAAGATGCCTTCGATAGCCGTTTGTCTTTCACCGGAATTAGCCCGGCTCCAGGATTTCCGGGACAAAGTGGCTGTAGTGGTGGATGTATTACGGGCGACTACCACGATGGTAACAGCTCTTGATCATGGTGTAAAAAGTATTCTACCTGTCAAATCAGTGGAAGAGTGCAGGTATTTCCAGCAGAAAGGATATATCGGGGCAGCAGAAAGAGGGGGTAAAATTGTTGAGGGTTTTAAATTGGGTAACTCTCCTTTTGATTATATGACGCCCGATTTAGCTGGGCAAAAGATCGTATTTACCACAACAAATGGCACAAAAACAATTCATGCTATTCATGGAGCTGATAAAATCATATTCGGGGCATTCGTAAATTTAAAAGCAGTGGCAGAGACCCTTACAAGACTGGATAAAAATGCGGTAATTGTTTGTGCCGGATGGGAAGATGAAGTAAACCTGGAAGACACCCTCTTTGCGGGGGCACTTTTGGAAAGATTAGCTCGTGAATTTTCTTTTTCTGGTGACCCGGCCATACTGGCTCATAAATTATATCTTCAGTCGGAAGGTAAATTTTCCATGTTTTTGGAGGATTCATCGCATATGCGGAGACTTAGAAACCTGGACTTGCAAAAGGATATAGATTTTTGTCTTACACTTGACAGGTATAACTGCGTTCCGGAAATGGCGAATGGAGAAATTAGCTTATGATATAAATTGATAAAAAGTATATGGATAATTCTAAAAAAGTAATTGGAATTGGTGAGATATTGTGGGATATGTTGCCCGCGGGGAAACAACTGGGAGGTGCCCCCACTAATTTTGCTTATCATGCCCGGCAACTTGGACTTCGTTCCTCCATTATATCAAGTGTGGGAAACGATGACCTGGGCCTTGAGATCATTCAAAACATAAAGGATGCCGGGATACTTAGCTTTATCGATTTCAAAGACAAATCAACGGGTACTGTAAGTGTCCAATTAGACAAAAATGGTGTCCCCAATTACGTAATTCATGAAGATGTTGCCTGGGATTATATAATACCCTCAGAATCTGCGCTGGAATTTGCCCGAAAAGCAGATGCCGTTTGTTTCGGATCACTGGCGCAAAGAGCCGTAACATCTTACAACTCTATCCAGGAAATTCTTGAAACAGTTCCCGATAACGCTTTAAAAGTTTTTGACATCAATATGCGCCAAAGGTTTTATAGTAAGGACATCATCCAAAAGTCCTTAAAAAAGGCCAATGTCCTTAAGATCAATGATGAAGAGATCCTGGTATTTGCTGAAATGTTCGGACTATCCGGTGACGAATTTGAGATCATGCACCAGATATTGAATAATTATGATCTGAAAATACTGGCATTGACTAAAGGAGCAGAGGGAAGCTGGTTGATCGGCAGGGAAGAAGATTCTTACCTGGACACCCCGCAAGTAAACGTTGCAGATACGGTCGGAGCTGGTGATTCTTTTACCGCAGGATTAGTTGCGGGCTTATTGAAAGAGAAACCTTTCAAAGAAATACATAGATCTGCGGTTGATATATCCGCTTTTGTATGCACGCAAAAAGGTGCCACACCAACACTCCCTGATCATTTGATAATTTAAAATCCGGGAGTTTTGAAAGGAAACACTGTGATCAAATCACTGGAGGGAGATATATTATCCCTGAGAGAGATTCTTGAACGATAAATAATTGAATTGCAGTTTTTAAAAAATTAGACAAAGACCTATCAGGATCTTTTCCCTTCAGCGACAGGATCCCTGGTCATAAGCCAGAACTGGTTATTATTACCAAATCCATTGTTAACCATAATTTCAAAATTGTGTTTTTTGTAAAATTGAACATCTTCAGGTGTAACCGTTTCTAAAAAACACTCAAGTCCATCCTTATCAGCTTTGTCCAATCCAACCTGCATTAACCGGCTACCTATCCCTTTACCTTGAAATTCAGGTTCCACAGCGATAACCATGAGGTAATAATGTCTTTTATTCATTTTCTTATGTTCCCTGTTCCACTGCGCTGTAATGTCTACTGCTCTCATAAAATTTCTAAAGCCTATCTTAAATGGATATAAGATCAAGCCCATTGAAAACATCCTGAAATCATTTACCATGGGATTATCAGGCCCAAGCCACATGGCTACAGCCATACGATCTTCAGTATAATGAATCCGCCCAAACTTAAACGTATACCGAAGCATAATTTTCATCCACCAATGAAGTTGAGACAATCGCTTTTCGTCATTTGGCATGATCCATATGTAAAATGGATCATCATAAAATGCACGACTCAACATCCCGGCGAATTCATTTACCGTTGAGGAGAATTCTGCTTTTGTTTCAATTTTGAGTATGCTGTCCATTTTTGATTTCCTTTTCAGAATGGAATTTCATTATTTGAAACGTGTCCGATCATCGTAATTTTTCATTATTCCTGTGCCGATCTGTATCCCTTTTAGTCTTTTTCTCGATATTTTTCTGTAAGGCAGTAGTAAGATCAATTCCTGTCTGATTGGCGAGACAGATCACCACGAACATGACATCAGCCAGTTCGTCTCCGAGATCTTTTTCCTCATCAGTCTTTTTTGAACTTTGCTCTCCAAATTGTCTGGCAATAATACGGGCCACCTCTCCTACTTCCTCACTGAGAATGGCCATATTGGTCAATTCATTGAAATAGCGGATCCCCGTGGTATTTATCCATTGGTCTACGACTTCTTGGGCTTCTTTTATTGTCATTTATTTTTTGTCTTTTGTGTCAATTATTATGGTCACCGGTCCGTCATTAACCAATTCTACATCCATATAGGCTCCAAATTCACCGGTCCCTAATTTCTTCCCCAGCTCAGCTTCCATTACCTTCACGAACCTGTTATACAAAGGTATGGCAACTTCCGGCTTGGCCGCTTTTATATACGATGGCCGGTTCCCCTTTCTAGTGGATGCATGCAGCGTGAACTGGCTGATGACCAGAATATCTCCATTATGGTCCAGAACTGACTCATTCATAACCCCATTGGCATCATTGAAGATCCTGAGATTCACAATTTTCCTGCAAAGCCATTGTATGTCCTCCTCTCCATCTGCATCTTCTATTCCCAGAAGCAGGAGCAAGCCTTTTCCAATAGCTGACTTGACATTCCCATCTATTGCTACAGAAGATCGGGTAACTTTTTGAATAACGGCGATCATCTTACTATTTTTAGGTTTCTCATAAATTTGATGACTGGAAAGACAATTTTAGCTTAAATGATCGAAAAATTAAAACAACACCAATTATTATTCATCGTATTGATCATTGGTATCGCATTATTTTTTCTATACTTAAGAATTCAACCTCATCTAACTTACTCATTTTCCATCTTATTTGATGGAAGCAAGTATATAAAGGTCTATAATTACTTTGCTCATATTACTGATGAATACGAGGTTATCTTTCCAATCAATACAAGGATACTGGTTCCTTACTTGTCGTCCTTATTCCCCTTTGAAGATCCGGTCAATAACTTTAATACCATCAATTTAATATTTATAATCCTATCCATCCTGGCTATATATACACTTTGGAGGCATCTTAACATTTCTGCAGGACATATTATGACAGGTTTTTTCTGGTTACTCATTCATTGGGTTGGAATTATACGTCATAATATATTTGATCCGATCACTGTAGATGTACCATTATATTTCTTCCAGGCTATATTATTGATCCTGATTTTACAAAAGCGATATCTCTGGCTGATTATTCTGGGACCATTGGCTACAATTCAGAAAGAATCCTTCATTGCCCTGTTAATAGTAGCACTTCTGGTATCATTATTTGAAGATTACAAAGAAAAAACGGGATATAAAGCCTCTGTTATCCTTGGCCTGTCTCTATTACTGAGTATTGCTGCTAAATCAACTTTCGCATATTATTTTCCACCCTCTGATCCGGGGAAAAACTCTATCATCGTTATATTTTTTCATTTGAAAGAAACCCTGGTCAACCCTTTCCGGTTTATACGATGGATAGTGGCTGTATTTACGGCATATGGGCCGCTATTGATCCTGGCTTTCTGGGCAGCGGTTAAATCGAAGACCCTGACTCAGGGGAACAGGTATATCATATTTCTGTCGCTTGCCTACCTTTTTTTAAGCCATTTTGCCGGAGGGGATATGACGCGGATCGCTTTCCTGGGGTTTCCATTTATTATGACCTGGATCCTTCTTAAATTGGAGCATACTGGCGGATTTATGTTCAAGGCTGCTTTCATAGCCGGAATACCCTTATTGAAAATTCTTGGGACACTATCAGATCCGGCGTTACATGGATGGGATAAATTCTATAACTGGTTTCCCGGATATGCCAATCCCATCATCATATTTTTATGGCTTGCATATATTGTTTTATGTCTTGCAATGTTCAGGATAATTGAGAGGAAGCTCGCTAAACTTCCTTGATTTTATCAGATTCCAGAATGGTTAAACCCCGAGGTTTTCTTTTTGCCATTTCAAACATGGCATAGGCTACTGTATGTCCTTTTATGCCTGAGTATTTTTTAAGAGGTCCGACAAAGATCTTATCAAGTATTTTATAGGTTCTCTTAGCTATATCCTCACCAGTTCTTTTCTCATTTCGCTCACCGAGAAGTAAGGATGGCCTGAAAATGACAAGTGAATTAAATCCTGTCTCCTGTAAAGCCGCTTCAAGTTCACCTTTGACCCGGTTATAAAAGATAATTGAATCTTTCTTAGCACCCAGGGCCGAAACATTTAAAAATGTCCCACTACCTTTCTTCTTCATGATACGGGCAATTTCAATCGGGTAACCGAAATCGACTTTGTGAAATTCATTTTTTGATCCGGCTTTTTTCATTGTGGTACCCAGACAATTATAGACATCCTCAGCCTGTATTGATTGAAGAGATTCTTCCAGATCATCAAAGTTGGTAATTATCTCTTCTATCTTGTCACTACTTAATCCCGCTTTTCTTCTAACCAGTAAATATATCTTCTGATAATAATCGGATTGCGAAACCAGTTTAATCAACTCATTCCCGATTAATCCAGTAGCTCCTATTATTAAAGCCTTCCTTTTTCCGGTCAAATCTTGTAGTATTTATATTTTTCAGTCTGCTTCCGTAAGTTTCTGATCTATCAGTTTTGAATCCCATTCCCCGATTAACGAGCCCAATTCAGATTGTATTTGTTCTCCCCGGTTTTGTAAATACCATCTTTGTATGGCTTCTTTTCTCATATCAGCTGTAACTTCCGGATCTTTAAGCAAGGTTTTTACAAGTGCTAAAGCACCTTCCGGCCTGGGGCCCCAGGTTCCTGCTGCTTCAAAAGTCTTAGGATCAAAACAGATCAGTTTTGGTATGGAACGCGTTCCATTGGTCAGAAATTTGTCCATGATCTCCGGATTTTCATCCCTGAGGATGATTCTAAAGTTAATCTTATCCGATATCTGGCTAATCGCTTCCATGAAGGGCAGGCTCTGGGGAACATCTCCGCACCATGATTCGACAATCGCTACCCAGAGCATTTCAGACTGCACATTCCTGGCAGTTTCCACAGTCTCTTCTGATAAATGTAAAGTTTTGTATACTCTTTTCAGCCTTTGAAAATTGAGTTTTGTAAAGTGGGTAAATTTTTCAGATTGCTCCGGCCCGGAAGTCAATCCCTTATCAGCTAATTCTTTTATCAATTCCTGATATTCGTTGTAGCTAAATGTTCTTTTAAACATTGCTGGATCTATACGCTTTGTCATTTTAAAAAGTTTATCCCTCTAATTCAGGGCAAAGGTATTACCCCTGTCGATAAAGAATTATGAGAAAAATCAGGAAATCGTTAACATCCGGGGTATTTACTGTATTCTGCCCGTAATCCAGGCATATCAAAGACTTATTAACTATTGAGCTTTAACAGCAGTTACGAAATTAAAAATTCAAAAAATCATTAAGAACCCTTGACAGCGAGATAGTTTTCTTTAAACTGAATCACATCTTCTTCAACACTTTTCAGGATCCATAGAATAAGTCCGATATCATCAATATAACCAATACCCGGGATAAAGTCGCCTATCAGATCAAAGGGATTTATAAAATAGATCAACCCTGCAAATATCAACAGTATACTTTTAAAAGGTACTTCCCGGTATTCTCCTTTTACATAGGACTGGATCATCAGAATGAATAGTTTAACTTTTTCTGTCAGACTTGATATTTCTCCATTCTCATTTTCAAGATCAATGCTCTTCTTGAATGCATTATCTAATGTCTCCAGTACTTTTTCCTTATTTGAAAATATCCTTTTTGCATTTTCAAATGCACGGATAAAGAATTTGTTTTTATCTTCTGACATGATATTAATAAAATTGACTTACTTCTTTCTTCAACTGACCCAGTGCATGTTCTACTGAATCTACTTCATTCTGCATTATATCAGCAAATACTGCTTTGGTTAAATCCATCGCTTTGGCTTCTTCCTTTAAATTCATGGCGGACTGATTGATCAGGTTAATGGTGTCTTCAATTGCTTTTCTTACCAGCACCCAGGTCTTATCATCAATATAGATCTGCTGCGAAAGGTTATGATTATATTCATCCCGTATCTCTTTGACAAGAATGATCTGGAATTCTTTGGCCGAAAGCCCGGGATTGTTTAATCGCAATATGATATTGTTTGGCGTGATCCTTTCCAGCAAAAGAGCGATCCGTTCATACGCCTGCAATCTCAACGGTAGAATCGTTTCATAATTCTTGATCTTCAGATCTACTTCTTTCTTTTCAATATCTTTTTCAAGAACACTTTTTACCGTCAGATACATGGCATATAAAACCAGTAAAGCTGGAATGAGCAATTTTCCGAATTCAATGAGTATTTCCATAAAATATGACCTCTGGATATTTCCTTATACGAATTTACCTTTATTTTAAAAAAATGCTAAATCTCTGAATTCAAATGCTGTTCAATTAATTATCAACTTTGATTCAGCCTTATTGTCTGTTTTCTTTTAGCGATACCGATGCTCGTTGACAAATCCCTCCTACTGGTGGGTTGTACTTACTCACCTTCACTTCAACCGAGCTCACCTGCTGAAATTCCTCAAAAACCGTATCTATAATCCTTTTGCCCAGATGCTCCAGAAGTTTAGTAGGCTCGCTCATCACATGACGTATGATCTTATACAGGGATTCATAGTCAATCGTTTCTTTCAGCACATCATGCTCGGCAGCATCCGACAAGTCCGTAACCACAGTAATATCTACTGCAAATTTGTTCCCTATTTTCTGTTCTTCCTGGTAATAGCCATGATGGGCAAAAAACTCCATCCCTTCTAATGTGATCTTTCCTTCCATGCTAGTCTATTTCATCAAAAAATGAAGTGGATGCGGATTTTTTTTCTTTTTGCTCTCCAGGTGAATTCTTAAGGGTATTATTGGCAGTATCGGTCTCATTTTGATCTTCTATCTTCTCTTCACTGCCATCCTTTATGCTTTTTGTTTCATCCTTATCGTCTTCTTCTTTTTCTGTTAGTGTGGTCTCTAAAAACACTTCCTTCTCTTCCTCCATTTCTTCCTCTGCTTTTAAGCCGGCATCCATTTCAATCTCTCCGCCAAAAGTTTCCTGGTTTTCAGGTTGATCAACTGGTTTCTCTTTGTCCACACTATCCTTTTTTTTCACAGATCCCTGTGGCGCTTTATCCTCAACCACAGGATCATTATTCAGAAAATCAAGGGTTACCCCAACACTTGTAGAATTATATACATGCTTGGCTTCAGAAACGATGTCCTTTATCTGGAGTTCTTCGGATTTCTTTTCCATTTTCTCAATCCTGTCTGTTAGATCGTTGCTATATGACTTTACCTGGTCAACAACTTTCTCCTTCAGGTCCAGTATTTGGTTAAAAAGATTTTCCAGTGTTTTTACTTTTGAGATCATCTCATCCAGAACTTGTTTTTTTCTTTCATCTGCCTGCTCAACAAGACTTTTGGCTTTGGATCTTGCATCATTTAAGATAGCTTCGGCTTCGAGACTGGATTCTTTTATTTTCAGATCCGTTTCTTTTTTTGCCTGCTCAATTAAGGTCGCTCCAGTATCTTCGGCAGTTTTAAGGGTTTTAAACAGGCTGCTTTCCAGTTCTCTCAATTTAGTTGACTCGGTTTGCAAATTCTCTATCCTGATATGAAGTTCCTTGTTTTCATCCAGCATGCGCTCCCATTCCATTGATAAAGACTGTAAATATGCATTTACCTCATCCTTTTCATATCCTCTGAATACCTTCTCAAAGGTTTTTTGCCGGATTTCTAATGGAGTTATTTTCATTTCAATAAATTTTTTATTCAAGGATCATAGGTCTGCAATCATTAATTCTCCTCTGACGTGTAGAATTTCTTCAGTCAGGTTCATGAAAAATCCATGCTGATTGGCTTCAAGATTCATAAGATCGAATTCATCATTAAATCATCTTTTTAATATAACTTAATATCCCATAAGGATATTGTCCTGTCATCACTGCATGAAATTACTCTATTTTTATAGTTTGACCAAACTAATTTATTAACTGAAGACAGATGTCCACCAAATCGTTCTTTATCAACCACTTTCAACAGCTTTAATTGACCCGCGTCCCATAACTTTATAGTTTTATCCATACTTCCCGTGACAAAATGAGATCCTGAAGAATTAAATTCTATGGTATTTATCGTATACATGTGCGCAACTATGGAATCTTGCAGGGAAAAATCTCCGGCAATATCCCATACCTTCAAATGCGCATCCCTGCTCCCGCTAAAAAGTTTTTTCCCCCGGGGATCCAGCTTCAAAGAAAAGACCGAGTTCTTATGTGCTTCCCAGGCTTTCTGTTCTTTTAAGGATTTAATGTCAATTATCCTGATTGAATTATCACTGCAGCCAGCCAATAACCATTTATCTTTTATTTCCAGGGACCTGACACTTGCGGAGGACACTTTGATTCTTTTTAATATGTCCATTGATCTCAGATCTACTATAACGATTTCGCCTTTACCTGTAGCAATATACAGGTGATTGCTATCTTTTTTGAGATCGAATATCGCTGAGTCTGTCAACTTCAAAGATCCTGTTTCAATTCCTTTTTCCAGATCAATGATATGAATTCCTTCATAATTATGCCCAACAATCAGGTGACCGGTTTCTCTGATGGTAATTAAGGAATATACTGAATTCGACACACGGGCTATCATTTTTCCATTATCCTCCCCATCCAGCTTCCATTTGACGATCATTCCGTCGTTTCCGGAAGTAAAGAAGGTATTTGAATCAATGCCCAGGGAACAGGCATATACTGCCCCATTGTGCCCTTTGAGTGTTTTAAATCTTTCTATTTTAAAAGCAGCCATATTTCAACACTTAATTTAAGGTCAACTTATAATATTAGTATAATTTTGTAACAATTAATGTCCATTGGAATAATAACATGCCAATTGTAAAGATCAAACATATTAACGATGATGTAACATTTGGAATGTGGAAAATTGAAGAAAATGAAGATTATCTGCAACAACATGTACGTCTTTCAAAGCAGGAAAGGGCTGAATTTAAAAGAATACAGCATGTAAAGAGAAAAAAGGAATGGCTAAGTGCCCGGGCAGCACTTCTCGAGGTATGCAAATCACTTAAATTAAAATTCAAGGGAACCGTAAAAGATGAAAACAACAAACCTCATCTGAAGGGACTCCCCTGGCATATTTCTATATCTCATTCCTTCCCGTATGCCATTGCATTGATAAACAAAAAGGAGCCCTGCGGAGTAGATATTGAAAAAGCTAAACCAGCCTTATTTCATGTATCAAAAAGATTTTTAAATCAACAAGAGCTTACGGACATTCCCAGAAACCCAAGGAATCTGTGTGTAGCCTGGGGGGCCAAAGAGGTGCTTTTTAAAATTTATGGCAGGCAGAAAATATCTTTTAAAGAAAACCTGCTGCTATCTCCATTTGATCTTAAACCACAGGGAAATATTATAGGCCAGATTAAGCTTGAAATGGGCACGAGGGACTATATCCTGGAGTATTTCCAATTGGAAGATTTTATCGTTATCTACAGCACAGTCTGAATCGTTAGTAATTGGCAGGAAATGACTACAACCTTTAAATTGCAAGATACCTGTGCTTTTTTAACCAATAATAAAGGTGTAAATCAGAAAGAAACTCACATCGCCCCGGTACCATCGTCTTCTCCAATGGAAATTTCATTCAGCAGGATCTTCATTTCATCAACTTTGTAGTGATCCCCAAGTTTCTCGTACGAAACGATCAGGTTACGTAATACCCGTTTGATGATATCCAGGTGAGAACATGGTTCATAAAACATATCGAGAGGTGTAATCTGTAAATTTGTAATATAATTTTCAAGATCGGATCTTGAAAAAAGAAGGCCCCTGTTAAAAGCGTTAATGTAAAATTGTAAATCCTGGGATTTATAAGTACAAACGAACAAATTCGGGAGATTTACCCCATACACAGGCATTTTCAGTTTACGGGCTATGAGCATATAAATTACACATAAGGATATAGGATTCCCCTTTTTAGTATCCAGGACTACATTGATCATTGAATTGGAAGGGCTATGGAAATTCTTGGTATTGGCCCTGAATTTATAATCCGAATATAAAATGCCATTCAGGATCTTGACCTGATCATAGGGATGGATATCATCACGAAATGCCCTCCAGGCTTCCTGATAAATCTGCTCTATCTCAGCTTTTAAAGTTTTATATTCTATATCCGGATACTGATAAGTTGCCACAAGCCACATCCCTTTTAAAAGGTCTTTAACTCCCTTTTCTTTCCATTCAATTAATCTCATTTTTAATTGATCAAATTGGAGGGTGTGGATAAGGTCTTCCAGTTTTCTCTGCACGGTTGGATTAAAGCTGCTTTCCCATTCACTTTCAAGATGGGGTATGATCTTATTCCCCATCGATATGATCTTTTCTTCAATCTGGGTAACAATGGAATGGTCGTCATCATCCAATAAAGAGACCAGTGCTTTGATTTCCTTTTTTTTCATACCATTAAATATATCCTAAATTTCAGCTTCAATCAAAGGGATATGGATAATTTGGATGCTATTCTTTCTCGGACCTGGCTTTCCGCCGCTCCTCTTTTTTCTTCTTCTTCTCTGTTTTATCTTTCTTGCCAAATACTGACACCTGTACATAACGGCTTGGATTTTCCCGGAGATCGATAAACAGACTATCTAGATCGGCAGCAGTCCTGGTAAGGTAGTAGTATAATGAATCATCTTTTAGTAGTTTGCCCATCGATCCCTCACCTTCATTCAGATTCTTCAATAATAAATTCAGGTTATCCATTGACTGGGAAATGCTTTCAAGGGTTGAGGACAATTCTAGGTTATTCAATGAGTCGATGAAAACATCAGCATCCGATAAAAGAGGTTTTAATTCAGCGGATGCATCTTTTAAATTAAGGGTAAGGCCATTCAGGTTTTCCATGGTTACCTTGAAGTTTTCCCTGTTCTCCTTTATCATCAAATAGGTCTGGTCAAGATTTGAGTTAATTTTGTTAATGGTCACTCTCAACAACAACTCTGTTTCATGAAAACTTTCCAGCTCCACATTTAACTGCCTGATCAAAGCACCAATATCATCTGCCACAGGCCCGGTTTGTTCAGTCAGAGACTCGAATATATCAAGAGCTATTTCAGATCTCAATGTATCACCCCCTTTTAGAGGATTCTCTATCGCGGGTGGCATTTTCAGCTCAATGGCTTTCCCCCCGAGGAAACCTTCACTTACCAGGACAGCAACAGTCGAATCTCCCAGTAATATATTCCCGTTGATATCCAGTTCGACTACAATTTTGTTTCCCCGATTCTGGTCATAAGTGATATTACTAACCCTGCCGACGGCAAACCCCTTAATGATCACAGAATTTGATACCTGTAAACCTCCAATATTCTCATATACCGTATAATATTTATTCGTGGTTGCAAGGAAGTCGATCCCTTTCAGGAAATTAAATCCCAGATATAAAAGCGTGATGGCAATTACACTGAACAACCCTATTTTAAATTCTTTAGTTAAATGCACGTAGTTTTTTAGTTGTTAGATTCTATTTCAGTTTTATAGTCCCTTAAAGCTCTGTAAATACCTGAGGCCAAATATACCTGTCCCAACTCATCATTCAAATACTTTTCTTCTTTAGGATTGCTTAAATACCCGACTTCTATTAATACGCTGGGCATGGAGGTGCGCCACAATACCCAGAACCCTGCCTGGCGAACGCCCCTGCTATTTCTTCCCACACGCTTTTCAAACTGTTCCTCTACCCTTTCAGCAAGGTCCAGACTGTTTTCAATATAGGCATTTTGAAATATTGAGAACAGTATCAAAGACTCAGGCGATTCAGGATCAAATCCCTCGTATCTTTCTTCATAATTCTCCTCCATGAGTATCACAGAATTTTCACGTTTTGCAATTTCAAAGTTCCCTTCATCAACATGAGCACCCATTACATAGGTTTCCGTACCGTAAATTCTATCCTTATTTCCGGGAACAGCATTGCAATGAATAGAAATAAAAACATCTGCATCATTTTTGTTAGCTACCATTGCGCGGTCTTCCAATTCTATAAATTTATCATTGGATCGGGTGTAAATAACTTCAACATCGTTGAGGTTTTCTTCTATGATACGACCTAACTCTTTTGCTATCTTTAAGGCGATTGTTTTCTCCTGGCTGAAAAGCCCATGGGTGCCGGGATCCTTCCCTCCATGGCCTGCATCGATGACAATCCTGTCAACCTTATATAGTGCCAGGCCAGCCGGTTTGAACGATCCCATTATTAGTAAAAAGGCTAAACAGGGAATAATAACAATATTTTTCACAATATTTCGGTTGTTAAAAGTTATTAGGATAACTTTACGCAAAAATGTAAATTTTTTGATAAAACTGAAAGTGGGTTTATACAAATATAAACGTGTTGCCGGGATCATTTTGCTGTTGTTCTCCATAACTTACGCTTTCGGACAAAACAATGCTCCTGAAACAAATCAGGATAATAACATCAATTCAGAAACCAATTCCCTTTATATCAAAGATCAGGCCAGCGATTCCCTAAATATAACAAAACCCTTATTAATTCCAGCAAATAAAGCTGATTCTGCCTTTCAGATCACTAATATTTCTGATTCTACATCTGAATATTCAATGCCTACAGATTCGGCAATTTTAAATACCATACCCCCGGATTCCTTATCCAAAAAAACTGATCTTCTTGATTCAGCAGCCCTGAACCCAGATTTACTGGATTCTGCCACCTTAAGTGCTGATTTACTCGATTCAGCCGCTTTGGCAGCTGACTCCATCCCGCCTGCCGGAGATATAGAAACAACCATCAAATACTCAGCCAGGGATTCAATGAACCTGAGCCTGACGAATCAGAATGTGGACCTGTATGGTGACGGGAAAATAGTGTATGGAGATATAGAATTGTCAGCAGACCGGGTGAATGTGGATTATGAGATTCATGAAATACAGGCGGAGGGAACAGAGGACTCCCTTGGCAATCCCGTAGGAGAACCTATTTTTAAAGATGGCCCTGATGTCTATGAGACTGAGAAAATGCGCTACAATTTTAAATCTGAAAAGGCTATAATCAAAGGTGTGGTAACACAGCAGGGTGAAGGGATTATGCATGGCAATACGGTAAAAAGGGACCAGCGCGGTGACCTCTACATTGACAGGGCAAAGTATACTACCTGTAACAGACCTGATCCTCATTTCCATATTGAAGCAAGAAAATTAAAATTGGTACCGAATGATAAAATCATGGTCGGGCCATTCCATATGCGGGTAAATGATATTCCGCTACCCATCGGATGGGGTTTCGGGATGTTCCCGATGCCCCGTACACAGTCATCTGGGGTTATCGTTCCTACTTTCGGAGAGGAAAAGAGAAGAGGATTTTTTCTCAAAGACGGGGGCTACTACTTCGCTATGAGTGATTATGTCGATCTTGCTTTGACAGGTGAGATCTTCAGTAAAGGGAGTTATGGCTTAGGTGTGGCATCAACTTACCGGAAAAGATACGCTTTTAACGGACAATTCTCTTTCAAATATAACCGTCAGAAAGGCATCGATGAAGGCGATTCTTCAGTAATTAAGGATTTCTGGGTAACCTGGAGTCATTCTCCTCAATCAAAAGGTTCTTCCAGGTTCTCAGCCCAGCTGAGGGCGGGTACCTCTTCCTATAATCAGAATAACCCTTCCTATTATGATGTGATCAATAACATTAACCAGGAATTCAGTTCATCGGTTTCCTATTCCAAAACCCTGACAGGAACCCCTTTCAATTTTGGTTTAAGTGGACGATTACAACAAAATACCGGAACGGGAAAGGTTAATCTTCAACTCCCGGACTATTCACTTACCATGAACAGGATATACCCCTTTAAAGGAAAATCCCCGACAGCAAAGAACATAATACAGAAGATCAACTTCAGCTGGAACATGGTCGGCACCAATAATATGTCCAATCAAAGAGTAAGCCTGCCTTTTAATTTTGATATCGAGAATAAAAATCCAAACTACGACAGCACCATTGAATTCAATTCTTCAAACCTGGGACAGGTATGGGAAAGATCACGAAACGGTATCCAGCACAGAATACCTATATCTACTTCTGCAAAGGTTCTCAAACACTTTACTATTAATCCGGCAGCTAATTATAATGAGATCTGGTACTTCAAGGAACTAAATTATACCTGGAACGATTCTTTAAATGCGGTACGGATAGATACCACAAAGAAATTCTCAAGATTGTATTCCTACAATTTCAGCGCAGGCCTGAATACAAGGATGTATGGTACCATGTATTTTAAGGGGGATAAAGTTCAAGCTATCCGGCATGTGATAACACCAAACATATCCTTCAGTTATGCTCCCGATTTTTCATCTGATAAGTTCGGCTATTACCAGACGGTACAGGTGGACTCTCTGGGGAACACACAAGAAATATCGAAATATACCGGTTTCGCTTACGGCACGCCTTCAAGAGGAGAAAATGCCAGTATGGGAATTTCAATAAGCAATACCCTGGAAATGAAGGTCAGGGATAAAAAGGATTCTGCGAATGAGTTTAAAAAAGTACCAATTTTCGAGAACTTCTCCCTATCCACAAGTTATAATTTCCTTGCTGATTCATTTAACCTGGCACCGCTCCGGATTACGGCGAGGACCAAACTCTTCAATAAGAAACTGGATATCAATATTAATGGAACACTGGATCCCTACGTTTGGATACTGGACTCAATATACTATGATGGATCCGGAAATGAACGTGTCGTACAACGAAAAACAGGCCGTTATGCATGGGATGAGGGTATGGGTCTTGGGCAATTCACCCAGGCAAACCTTTCTATCGGAACCAGCTTTAATCCGGAATCCTGGGAAAACAAGGCAAGTGATGTCGATAAGGAACAACTTACAGACGCCGAAAGGAATGAAATGGAATATATAGAGCAGAATCCTGACTTATATGTCGATTTCAATATTCCCTGGAATTTCAGGGTTAACTATAATGTCAACTACAGAAAAAGAGGATATGAAAAAGCCAGTATCACTCAAACCCTGCGGTTCAGCGGTGATTTCAGCCTCACTCCAAAATGGAAAATTGGTTTTTCTTCAGGATATGATTTTGAAAACAAAGGATTCACACAGACCAATGTTAATATTAGCAGGGATCTCCATTGCTGGCAACTTGCAATGACCTGGATACCCTTTGGAAGGTATCAATCCTATAATGTAACGATTAGAGCTAAATCATCCTTGCTACAGGATCTCAAATTGAATCGCCAGAGAAGTTGGTGGGACAATTAATTCAAAGCCTCAACCCAGGCTTTCACCTCATCCAGGGTCGGATTCTTCACTTCCTTAAGCTTCATCTTTTTACGCATGCCACAGACATCATTGAATAGTTTGTTCGGATTTAATTCCTTTAATTGGATTATGGTCTGTATACCCAGCTTTTCCAGGATTGGCACCAACTCCTCCCTTACTCCATGATCGATATAATCCTGTACTGAGGATACCTCCGCCTTCTTTTCTGGTTTCATCTGAGGAAAGAATATTACATCCTGAATGGAATTCTGGTTGGTCATGATCATTACCAAACGGTCTATTCCTACACCCAAACCTGCAGTTGGGGGCAATCCGTATTCAAGCGCCCTGAGGTAGTCCTCATCCAGGACCATGGCTTCTTCATCACCCCGTTTTCCCAACTCCAGCTGATCTTCGAAGCGTTCCCTCTGATCCTGGGGGTCATTTAATTCAGAAAAGGCATTACACACTTCTTTTCCATTGCAGATGGCTTCAAATCGCTCAACCAATCCTTCTTTTGAACGGTGCTTTTTCGCAAGCGGTGACATCTCAATGGGATAGTCAGTAATGAAGGTTGGTTGTATCAGATGGGGTTCACACCTTTCACCGAATATCTCATCTATAATCTTTCCCTTTCCCATAGATCCATCAAGCTCCAGATCCATTTCAAGAGCTGTTTCCCTAAGCTGATTTTCATCCATCCCGGATATATCAACACCAGTATAGTGTTCAATAGCTTCGAACATG
The DNA here is from genome assembly GCA_024644875.1 of Cyclobacteriaceae bacterium. Lineage (GTDB taxonomy): Bacteria > Bacteroidota > Bacteroidia > Cytophagales > Cyclobacteriaceae > JAGTVG01. Next base: position 25,048 of record JAHEGY010000024.1, on the reverse strand, counting down.
GTATATCTCTTCCAGGGCCTTTGAAAATTGATTACATTTTCACCAACCTGTACTTCTGTCGTTCCATGAAGGTCCAGGGCAACTTTTTCAACCATTTTCTCCACAAGGTCCATCATCCAGATGTAATCCTTATAGGCTACGTACAGTTCAACCTGTGTAAATTCAGGATTGTGGAAACGGGACATCCCTTCATTACGGAAATCCTTGGCAAATTCATATACTCCATCAAATCCGCCTACTATCAGCCGCTTTAAATACAACTCGTTGGCTATCCTGAGGTATAAACTCATATCCAGTTTATTGTGATGGGTTTTAAAAGGCTTTGCCGTTGCCCCTCCGTAAATTGGCTGCAACACCGGTGTTTCCACTTCCAGATAACCCCTGTCGTTCAAATAATTCCGGATCGAGTTGACAACTTTGGTACGCTGAACGAAAGTATTTCTAACCTCCGGATTCACGATCAGGTCAACATACCGCTGTCTGTATCTTTGTTCGTGATCAGTAAAAGCATCCCAGGTCTGTAGATTGCCAGCCTCATCTACTTTTTCCTTCACAACGGGTAAAGGCTTTAAAGATTTGGATAAAAGGTGCAGTTTTTTAACATGAATAGAGATCTCTCCTGTTTGCGTAGTAAAAACAAACCCTTTAACCCCAAGGATATCTCCTATTCCCAGTAATTTTTTGAAGACTGTGTTATAAAGTGTCTTATCCTCCCCTGGGCATATATCATCCCGGCGAACATATAACTGGATCCTTCCCCTCGAATCCTGTATCTCAGCAAAAGAAGCAGATCCCATGATCCGTCGGCTCATCATCCGGCCTGCTAGGGAGATATCTTTATAATCCATTTTCCGCTTTTCATAGTTCTCATGAATATCACGGGTAGAGACGTTTACCGGGAATGTTTCGGATGGGTAGGGATCTATACCTAATTTTTCGAGTTCCTCCCTGTCGCTTCTTCTCTGGATTTCCTGTTCGCTTAAATGCATGTTTTGTGATTTTAAGCTGCAAAAATAGGGATAAATAGCTTTTAAATGAAAAATAGTAGAGGTCTATTCCCTGAATTTTGCTAAAATCAAAGAGGCCTATTATATATGATTAAAAAGTGGTTGCTAGAATATGATCTTTCTATACTTATTGTAGAGGAAGGAAATTATTAAGAGTAATATGCCGAGGGATATGAAAACAACAGTTTTTGACAGGGAATCCATACCCCTGATGTCATATATTGTTAGCTTGAGCAAAGTGATGCCGAACAGGATAATGGCACCGACGCGAAGGTATTTTAATTTATTCCATATACCGATAATGATCAGGATCAGGGAAAATATCCCCCATAATATGCTTAATCCAAGTTTATCCGCCGACGTATAACCGGCAAAATCCAGCCAATGAAACAGTTCACTGCTCAAAATCCATAATGTGGCAAGTGCTATAAAAAGATTCATGTACAATTTCATATTCTCTTTCATGAACCTCTGGCGGATAAGCCAGTAATTCACCGCAACCATATAGGCAAATACCAAGATCGCCAGATATCTGATCAAAATATTTTCGATGCCAGGGACAAACCGATCAGGAAATTCCGGATCAATAAAATTCTCTCTCAGAGCACTGAGGGTCAATAGGCCCTGAACTAGAAATGCAAATAAGGTTACGCCATTTATAATCAGGTTGAATTGCCCTAATTTTTCATTCTTAAATTTCAATATATTGGTCATGGTGATCAGCGAAAAGAAAACCATGGAATAAATATGTATCCATATGATCTTGAAATCCCGGATGTCCTGATTGCCGGCTTCAGCCAGGGATTTATCTCCCCCGCTTACATATGAGGCTCCTGATTCAGCAAACATTTGATTGAATCCTATCGCCATTTCAACGCGGAAAGTATAATACAATGTAAATACCAATGCCCCGCCAAGATAAATCCCGATCAGGTTCTTAAAGGTGACATCCAAATTCTTCATGGCAGGGAACCTGGGGTTGAAACAAATATAATTGGCTATGACCAGTAATATTATGATGATGAGTCCTTCCAGGAAATTGATGTTGAAAAACAAATTATAGGCAACTTCCTGATCCATTGTGCCAAATTCAGCATAGGCATTTTTCCAGTCCTCCATAAGGCTGTACAATCCCAGAATTAAGATTGGATAAGCTGCAAACTCATAAAAATAAGCTTTCAGCAACCGGCCGGCAGTCAATAAGACCAGAGCCTCTGTGAACCATAAAATGGTAACCCAGTAGCCATCATACTGCAATGGAATAGTTAATGTTATGAACACAATTGCTAATCCAGCTATTAGCCTTAACAATTTTTTGTCGCCCCCTCTCCAGTAATAAATGATCAGCCAGACCAGGATATGTATGGAAGCATTGATCAGGGTGAACAAGCCAAGATTGGCCCTCCAGACTTCAATTTCGAAATTCACATAGGATAAGACATAGAAGATCAAAGCATTTGAGAGGATCAGCATAGCATCCTCAAATGAAAAATCAATCTTATTGATAACTTTATTAAGGAGAAAAGAAGCATAGAAAAGCAGGAAGAAAATACCGCTGAATATTATTGAATATCTGAAAGGTAGAATATTATTGAAATCCGTATTGGCCCACCAGGAGAGATAGATCATCCAGGTGGCAATAAAGGCAATATAGAAAAGAAGTTTCCAATATTTTCTAATTGAAATAATTAGAATACCAGCATTGATAATGGCCATATAATAAAACAGGAAGATATATCCTTCAGGATCCCCTCCTATTAAAAAGGGGATGGCATAGGCACCCACTAATCCAATTATTGCTATCACCTGACGATCATACCTCAGCGCCTGATAAACCGTAAATACTGTAACTATTACCATTATGGTGAAGGCCGTATTTAATCTTAATATCTCAAGGTATATGATCCCAGCAAAAGTCATAAAATAAATTATAGCCATCGAACCGCTGATTAGAACGGCACTGAAATTATGATAATTCTGTTTGAGACGGTAAGCAAAAAACAACAGTGCCGCCCCCAATCCATACCCCAGGATCAACCGCACCATGGGGCTTATCAGGTCCCTGTCTATGGCAAATTTCGTCCCAATGCTTATCCCGATGATCAGTATCAAGATCCCGATCTTGTTAAAAAGGTTGGTCCCGATGAAGTCTTCAAGGTTCGACCGAACAGATTCCGGGATGGTGAAAACAGATAACCCGGATGGTTTTTTTCTGCTGAATTTTACGCTTTCAGGGTCTCCCTTTTCTATGCTTTTCGCTTCAGACCTCCCGGGGGAAGATTTGTCACTGGTTTGTAAAGATTCTTCTTTCCCTGAGAATTGCCTCTCCTGAAGATCGGATTTCCGGGTGTCTTCTTCATTTTCTGGGGCCTGCACTTCTACTCTACCAGCTTTGAGAGCAACTTCTTCTTTTTCCGGTATCTGTTTTTCAGGCTTATGAGGCTGATAGTCTTTTGCAGGGATTTGAGTTTCTGTCAAGCCTGGTTTTTTCTTTTCAGTCGATCCGGTAAGTACTTCATCAACTGCATCTGCTTCCCGGTATTTATCCAGAGCAGATTTAATTTCATCGATCTCCTTGGAAAGTAAATCCTGTTTGCTGATAAGAATGTTCAGCTTTCTTATCAGGCTTTCAATATCATTGGATCTATCATCCAAAATAAAAGGAAAGTGAAACGACTTTTCGTTAAATTAAAAAATGTGTAAAACAATTTATGAATATAAAGTGATATAAAAAACTACATTTCAAAAAATTCCAGTCAAAAGAAGCGTTCAACTGATCCTGTTGTTTTATTCTGTCGGCGGCCATTGAATACTTCCATGGTCTCTTTTTAACCAAGGAATATAATCCGTTCCATACGATCTTGACTTTTCAACCAGTTTTTTATAGTCCCTGGTTCGCATAAAACTGGTATCCGCCAGGGGATAATCATGATCGAAAGAAGATACATGGTTTGCCAGCACATTTTGCAGCCGTGTTAATTCTACCTTATATGATGGATCATAGGCCAGGTTGTTGAGCTCAAAGGGATCTTCCTCCAGGTTATATAATTGATCAGCATCAAAATACGCCGGGAATTTTTCCATGGCAATAGAAGAATGTGCCTGTTTTTCCATATTTAAATAATTCGGAGCATAGTCAATTTCACCATTTTTCATTCTGACCAGGGATGTTTCAGGATACCGGAAGGCAATATATTTCCATCTACCATCATTTACTGACCTGGCCAACCCCGATTCAGCAAAAACATAGGGGCGTGTGTGTATATTTTCATATTGTATACCGGGCAGCATACTGATCCCATCCAATAATAATCCATCCGGTATCGGGATATTCGCCGACTCCAGAATGGTAGGGAAAACATCCACATTGCTGACAAGCTTATCATTTGTAAGACCCCCGGATTGGCCTTCGGGAAATTTTAATATCAAAGGTACTTTTAACCCTTTCTCGTAACAGGTAGCCTTGCCCGGTTCAACATTATGATCAGCCATAAAAATGACAATGGTATTTTCATCAAGGCCTAATTCAACCAGTTTTCCGGTAAGCAGGTCAATATGATGATCCAAACATGCCATTCCGGCAAACTTATGCCTCAATTCAGGTTCCTGGGCGCTAATCGCCTCCCTCATAGAATCAGCCGGCAGCTGATATTTCAACAAATCTTCAATTTTTCCTTCTAATGTGTACCTGAGGTCTTTATTAAAGGCTTCAGCATGTCCGGGACCATGTACTGCAGTACTTGCCACATACAGAAAGAAAGGTTGGCCTTTCTTACTGGCTTCTTCGAGGAAAGAAATAGCACCTTTAGTAATCCATGGGAAATTATGAGTTCTGAGACTTAATATGGGAAAATTATCAAAGTTTCCCCACAGAACACTAGAGGCATAATCAAAACCAGCATCTTTTTTAACCTGTTCGCTAACTATACGCTGATATTCTCCAAGCTTCGCGTTCACATCCGGATCATCGAGGTCAGCATTTTCTTCCAGATCAGGGATATTCACACTTTCCGGTAATTTGCCTATATGCCATTTACCTGCCATTCCTGTAAAATAACCATTCTCTGAAAGTACGCTGGCAATAGTTGGCAAAGAGCCCTCCAAATATGTATTCCAGGCAATCACATAAGGCTCTTCTGTCGGATAAGCATTGAGAAAGTCCTTATGAACACATCGGCCCGGGTATTTACCGGTCAATAGTGCGAACCGGCTGGGGGTACACATAGGTGCAGCCACGTAGGCATTGGTAAACTTAATTCCCTCATTCCCTAACTTGTCAATACTCGGAGTCTGAAATGACTCGCCATACAGGGAAAGATATTCAGGATCTAGTTCATCGGAATAAAAAATAATAAAATTGGGCTGGATCTCCTTCTTTGAGCAGGATGTGATAAGGAATATCCCCAGGATTATTACAAATGAATATTTCATTACCGTATAATTAAATTGTTAATTGGAAATTTCTTTGATATAGATGTCTTTGAATCTGATCATGAGTTCATCACCAGAATGGATTTGTAATGCAATATGTCCTTTTTCTCCGACATTCAGTTTTTTATGTAGCGCATCGTCAAGAATTCCTGCACCTTCATAATCGGTTATCTTGCTTCCATTTAACCAGGCTTCAATTCTGGTACCCGTGGCCTTCACGAGCATTTCATTCCACTTATTGTCATCTTCAAAATAAAATTTATGGTTGGCTATGGCCATGGTAGAATCCACCCATTCGCCATCAGGAATATCAGGGAAAATCCACCTTTGATTTCCCCTTGTCTCATCCCACATCATCCCGGAACGCCAGAATCCGGGAGGATGTATATCTATCTGCGGTCCGTTCAGCCAGTACGTTTCTTCATCATACCTGCTCCTAACCTGTATGCCACTGTTCCCCGGGCTGTTTCTGAAGGCCTGGAATTTATACTTGATCTCAAAATCATCGTACTCTTTTTCAGTGTATAACCATATGTAATCGTGATCACCCCGGCCAATACTATTTGCTTCGATATAACCCTCATGAACAAACCAGAAATCTTTACCCTGGTCTTCAGGATTGGCTTTCACTACCCAGCCGGACAGGTCCTCGCCATTGAATATTGAAACCCATTCCTTACGGGGACTACATGAAACAATAAATGCTGCGCAGATTAAAAATGTGATAATTCGATTCATTATATTATGTTGATTAATTCTGTCTGGATAGCAATCTTCTTCGTTTTATTTCCTTTTTGATCAATAAAAATTCCCGGCTGCTTTGTCCGGCTATGGAAGTGTTCTCTTCTGCTCTGCGCATTAAATATGGCACGACCGATTCAACCGGACCATAGGGGACATATTTAACAACGTTGTAACCTGCCTTTGCCAGGTTAAATGATATGTGATCGCTCATGCCGTACAACTGAGCAAAATATACCCTGTCATCATTATTTTTCATGCTGGCTGCTTCCATCAGTTCTGTTAAAAGATAATTGCTCTTTTCATTATGGGATCCCGAGCAGACTGATACCTGGTCTTTATTGTCAATACAAAACCGGAGGGCATCATCATAAGATTGATCTGTACTGGACTTATCCGGCTGTATCGGGTCTGCATATCCTTTCTCAGCCGCCCGTTCCCGCTCCTTCTCCATATAAGCACCCCTCACCAGTTTTGCTCCAAAATAATAGTTTTTTTCTTTAGCTCGATGTAGGGCTTTATGAAGATTGTCGAGCATGCCCACCCGATATAGCTGATAAGTATTCCACACAATTGTTTTTTCCTTGTTATACTTCTCCATCAATTCGTAGGTAAGCTCGTCGATCGGATCCTGAATGTAGCTGTCTTCACTGTCAATGAATATTTTGACGCCGTTTCTAAAAGATTCACCACATACCCTGTCCCATCGTTTCCTGATGTTTTCAAATTCAGTTTGTTCAGAGGCACTCAATGGCTGATCTAATTGTACTTTTTCAAGTAGATCAATAGAAGCCATACCGGTAGGTTTAAAAACACAGAATGGTATATTCGGATCATTTTTTGCCCGGTGGATCGTACGGATAATTTCTTCGGCAGTATGGTCAAAAGCCGGTTCCGTATTTTCGCCCTCCACTGCGTAATCAAGTATTGTACCTATATTGTATTCTGCCAGCTCCATTACAGTTTTTTCACTATCATGGATAGATTCACCACCGCAGAAATGATCAAATAAGTTGTTTTTAATCAGGTTTTTTACTGGTAATTTAAATTTGAGCGCTGCATTTACGAAAAATGTACCTAATTTTACAATTAGATTCTTGTCCATTACGGCAAAAAGAGCGTAACTTCTTTTGAGATCTTTATCTGATTTAGAAGAAAATGCTATTAAAGTATCATCAAAAGAAATTTCCTTATTGTTGATCATTTTAAAAAATATAACAGGTTAAATTAAATAAAGATCAAAAACACGACAAAGAAACAAGATTTTAGGAATATTTAAATAAAAATAGATGGAAATTAAAGGATTGAAAAGTTGGGGAGGACAATGGAAGCGACCGCTTATCATGGCAGGTCCTTGCAGTGCGGAGACAAGTGAGCAATTACGTGAAACATCACTGGCCATTCACGATCTTGGGATCAACATTATCCGGGCGGGTGTCTGGAAGCCAAGAACACGTCCGAATAACTTTGAAGGTATTGGGGTGAATGCTTTAAAATGGATACGCGACATAAAAGACGAAATAGATGTTCAGTTTGCTGTGGAGGTTGCGAACCCACATCATGTGGAAGAATCCTTGTACCATGGTGTCGATATTCTCTGGATCGGTGCACGGTCAACGGTCAATCCTTTTACGGTACAGGAAATAGCAAATGCTTTGAAGGGCGTTGACGTCCCTGTATTTATTAAAAATCCGATCAATCCTGAACTGTCCTTGTGGATTGGTGCAATCGAAAGGTTTCATCAGGCAGGAGTATCAAAGATCGGTGCCATTCACAGAGGTTTTTCTTCCATCCAGAAAACCAGGTTCCGGAATACCCCGCAATGGACTATTCCTATTGAATTGAAAAAGACTTTTACTGAAATACCACTTATCTGTGATCCCAGTCATATTGCTGGTGACAGCAGGATGATACTCGAAATTTCCCAGAAAGCCACAGACCTTGATTACGATGGTTTGATGATTGAAACACACCGGGACCCTGCTAGTGCCTGGAGCGATGCAAAACAACAGATCACGCCTGAAAAATTAGGACAGCTCCTTGAATCAGTGACCTTCAGGAATCCAACCTCAAAGAACAAGGAATTCCTCTCTCACCTTGAAGAACTCCGTGACGAGATTGATCAGGTCGACCAGGACCTCTATGAAATGATCGCAACCCGAATGAGTATTGTTGATAAGATCGGTTTTTATAAAAGGGACAACAATGTAACCGTTTTCCAGAAGAACAGGTGGAAGGAAATTTCCGAAAGCCGGGAGAGCTGGGCAAAACAATTGGGATTGGATGTGGATTTTATGGATGAAATATTTAAAAGGATCCATGAGAATTCAATCCGCCGGCAAAGGGAGATTATGAACAAATCATTTCAAAAGGCTAAGGATGCTTCCTGAGGAAATTGAAATAAGTCAGAATATATCCGTCAACATACAGGCATTTTTTAACGCATCAGATTATGATAAGGTGGCGGTCCTTGTCGATGAAAATACGAGATTACATTGTTTACCTCTGGTGCATAAGGTGATCAAGCCCACAGATATTATTGAAATTGAAAGTGGTGAAGAAAAGAAAACACTGGATACCTGTGTGCGGATCTGGAGAGAATTAACGGACAACCATTATGAGAGGAAATCCCTGCTGGTCAATCTGGGTGGGGGCGTGATCGGTGATATGGGTGGATTTTGTGCTGCAACTTATAAAAGGGGCATTGACTTTGTAAATATCCCAACGACCCTCCTATCCCAGGTCGATGCCAGCATCGGGGGAAAATTAGGGATAGACTTTCTTGGATTTAAAAACCACATAGGGACCTTTGAACTGCCCAGGAAGGTTTTTATAGATACAAAATTCCTAAAGACACTCCCGGAGAGAGAGTTACGGTCAGGTTTTGCTGAAGTGATCAAACATTGCCTGATTGCAGATAAGGACTATTGGAAGATTATATCTGATGTTGATTTTAAAGACCAGAACTGGCCGGACATTGTTAATCACTCAGTGGAAGTAAAGAATAAAGTAGTGGAAGAAGATCCTTTTGAAAAAGGCCGAAGGAAAATACTGAATTTCGGACATACCATAGGTCATGCCATTGAAAGTTATTTCCTGCAAATGGATGAGCAAAGGTTATTGCATGGGGAAGCTATCGCTGCCGGTATGATATGTGAAACGTATCTGTCAGGAAAGTTTTGCAACCTTCCTGAATCATCAGTAAAAAGTATTGAAAATTATATCACAGAAACTTTTGGCAGGATCCGGATCTCTTTGGAGGATATTGAGGAGATTACGAAGCTCTGCCTCCAGGATAAGAAAAATGTAAAAGGCATAATTAATTTTTCCCTGCTTAAGGAGATAGGAAATTCAGTTTTCAATGTGGGGATTGAACAAAATGAGATCAGGGAAGTATTGCAACTTTATGCAAGGCCTTAAATAAAATACATCTCAAGCTCAGCTTGTTTTTTATCCACTGACGTTCGGGAAAACAATTTACTGTCACTTATAAAGTCCCTTAAATTCTTTCCAGATTGCCTGCGATCTGATTTTAAATATTTACCGGCTACTGTTCCAATTAACATTCCTGTACCTACAACCACTAAAACTTTAACTAAACTTTTCATATTGTAATAGGTTTCTATAATATTATACCTGGTTTTCGTAATAAATGTTCGCCTCAAGATAATAAAATAACTTTAAATAATGAAATTTTTTATTAGAATTATTAAAAAAATTATTTTTTAAGCTTTTACTGCGATTAAAAAGAGCTCATAATGGCTTTTCGTGATCAAAATGGCATTAATTTTAATAGATTAATATTGCCTATGAGCGAAAAAAAAGATCTTATTGAAATTAAAAAATTACCTGTAATAAAAACCTGCAAAATTCTGGTACCCGCTTCAAAAAGTGAGAGTAACCGGGCTTTGATCATCAGGGCTATTGCTGGAAAAGGAGAGGTTAAAAACCTGTCCAGAGCCAGGGATACGCAAACTATGGAAAAGCTTCTCAAATCAAAAGATCATACGCTGGATGTGATTGATGCAGGGACCACCATGAGATTTCTGACAGCTTATCTGGCTTTCAAAGGAAATGATCGTATTATTACCGGTACACCCCGTATGTGTGACAGACCAATTGGAATACTTGTTGAGGCCTTGAGGCAACTGGGTGCCCGGATAGATTACCTTGAAAAAGATGGCTATCCTCCTTTAAGAATTAAAGGATTTCTGAGTACCGGGCAATCAGAAATTAGAATGAAGGGCGATGTAAGCAGCCAGTATATTTCAGCAATACTAATGATAGGCCCTTTGCTTGAAAAAGGTTTAGATCTTGAGCTTACCGGTAAAATAAGCAGCAGACCATATATTGATATGACCCTGGGCATTATGAAGCAATTTGGAGTATCTGCAAGCAGTCAGGGAAACAAAATTCATGTCCCGGAAGGAAACTATAATGAAACTGTTTTTGAAGTCGATCCGGATTGGTCTGGGGCTTCATACTGGTATGCTATTACTGCCCTGGCCGACGTAGCAGAGGTAATATTGGAAGATTTTAGTTTGCCTTCATACCAGGGCGACAGTCACATACAAGATATCATGTTGAAATTAGGGGTTAAGAGTGAATTCAATAGTGAAGGGCTGTTGCTGACTAAAACAAAGCACTCCAATCATGTGGAATTTGACTTCAGCGACGTTCCGGACCTGGCGCAAACGATAGCCGTCGTATGTGCAGCCAGGGAGATTTCTGCTCGCATAACAGGCCTGGAAAGCCTGCGAATAAAGGAAACCGATAGGATAGCAGCATTACAAAATGAACTATCAAAAATTGGGGCGAGCCTGATCGAAAAAAACAAGCATGAATGGGACCTGGTACCAGGCCGGTTGGACAAATTACCTGAAAGAATATCGGTGAATACTTATGATGACCACAGGATGGCCATGGCTTTTGCCCCTTTGGCAACAAAGATGAACGTCCAAATTGAAAATGCAGCTGTCGTCAATAAATCCTATCCTTCCTTTTGGTCAGATATGGAAAGGGCAGGATTCTCAATTGATCGAATCTGATTATTTCAGATACCTGTAATCATGCCCTTCCTTCAACTGGGATATGAATGCTACAAATAATTTTATGATATTCTCAATATCCTTTAGGTGAGCCATCTCGACGGTCGTATGCATATATTTAAGCGGCAGTGAGATCAGGGCTGATGGCACCCCGATTCCGGAATAGGCAAAAGCATCTGTATCCGTTCCGGTGATCCTCGAGCTGGCAGATCGCTGGAAAGGTATCTTATTCTTCTCAGCGACCTGAATTAAGTTTTTCAAAACATTATTATGGACCGCAGGGGCATACGTCAGGACAGGCCCCTTACCAGCTTTCAGGTCTCCTTCTTTGATTTTATTGTAATGCGGAGAATGCGTGTCATGCGTTACATCCGTTATTACAGCCAGGTCAGGCTTGATATTCTCAGCAATCATTTCAGCCCCTTTCAGTCCGATTTCTTCCTGGACAGCATTTGTTATATATAATCCGAAGGGCAATTTTGTCTTACTGGCTGACAGCCTTCTGGCTACCTCTGCAATCATAAATCCACCAATGCGATTATCAAGGGCTCTCCCAACCAGGTATTTCTTGTTTAACTCCATCAGGTCGTCATCGAAGGTCACCACGTTACCCACATGAATACCAAGTTTATGAACCTCTTCGCTGGAATCACATCCACAATCCAGCACTATGGTTTCTTCATTCATCTTGGGTTCGCTCTTAGGATCCCGTACATGTATGGCCGGCCATCCAAATACGGCGGGTACAGGCCCCTTGTCAGTGTGAATCAAAGCCTTTTTAGAAGGAGCAATCTGAAAGTCTGACCCCCCGTTTCTGATGACATATAAATATCCCTCTTTTGATATATAATTTATGAACCAGGATATTTCATCAGCATGAGCCTCAATAACTACCTTGTATTCAGCTGAAGGATTTATTACCCCTACAACCGTACCGTAATTGTCAACGATATAATCATCAATGTACTTTTTGATATAATCCAACCAGATCCTCTGGCCTGAATATTCGTGACCAGTAGGTGATATATTGTTTAAATAAGTATAAAGAAATTGTCTGCTTAGCTTATCCATAGATCTAAATTTTTTTAGGCTTCTAAATATACACCAAATAAAGACATCCGAAACAATAAATCCTTAAAAAGCGGGTTTAGAATATAGATCCTATTTACTATGGAATGTTGCAATGGAAATATTGGTCGTAAAAGAATTTTTAAACATATTCTTAAAGATTTCTTGATCTTTATAAAATAAAAAATAAAATTCTTAACTTTGATCAGAATAAAATTTTGATATTGAAATGGCACATCATTTGAAATTTGACAAAATAGACCGGAAGATTCTCGAGATTTTACAGAAGAGCGCAAAGATAACCAATGCACAGCTGAGCAAGGATATAGGACTGTCACCCGCACCAACGCTCGAGCGTGTAAAGAAACTGGAAAATCTAGGTGTTATCAATAGTTATCATGCCAAACTCGATATATCTAAGATCGGCCTTGGCGTAACTACATTCGTTCTGGTAACATTAAGCGGCCATAATAAGGAAAACATAGACAAGTTTATCGAAGAGATAAACACAGTTGATGAAGTGATCGAATGTCACCATATTACTGGCGCAGGTGACTTTATCCTGAAGATCATTTCGAAAGATATTCCGGCTTACCAGAAACTTATGCTTGAAAAGGTAAGTGACATAAAGGTTGTCGATAATATGCAATCCATGGTGGTTCTGTCGACCTTTAAAGACAGCAAGGTGATGCCTATTCCTGATTCGATTGATGATCATTAAATATAAATAATAACATGCAAGAAGTTAAGGATCTTATACTGGATAAAAATCAGATCTTCCAGAAAGTAAAACGTATCGCTTTCGAAATATATGAAAACAATATTTCAGAAAAGGAACTCATCATTGCCGGGATTCCAACGGAGGGATTCAAACTTGCAAAAATGTTAGTAAAAGAACTTTCGAACATAACGCCTTTTAAGTTAACACTTGCCAAGATCATACTGGATAAAAAAGGTAAAATGAACAGTAAGGTGGAGTTGGATATTGACCCTGGTCAGGCTTCGGGTAAAACCGTGATCATTGTGGATGATGTGCTACATACCGGAAAAACCTTTATCCTTGGTATGAAGCCCTTCCTGGAAGTGGACGTTAATAAGATACAGGTGGCCGTTCTTGTAAATCGGAGTTATGCGATCTTTCCCGTAAATGCCAATTATACAGGATATGAATTATCAACAACTTTAAACGACCATATACGTGTGAACCTTGACAAGAAGGGTTTTGGAGTCTATTTATATTAATTTCAATGTCAAAAAGCAAGGATGAAATAGTACGTGTAACAACACATACCTTAGGGGAGCTTAAGGAAAAGGGTGAGAAGATATCTATGCTTACGGCATATGATTATTCCCTGGGCAAAATAGTAGATGCTTCAGGCATTGAAGTCATTCTTGTTGGCGATTCTGCATCAAACGTTATGGCAGGCCATGAAACGACATTACCAATCACCCTGGATCAGATGATCTATCATGCTACAGCTGTTGTAAAGGCAGCAAAAAGAGCTTTGGTGGTAGTAGATATCCCATTCGGATCCTATCAGGGGAGTTCATCAGAGGCCTTAAAGTCAGCGATCCGTATTATGAAGGAATCGGGCGCTCATGCAGTGAAAATGGAAGGGGGAAAGGAAATAAAGGAATCCATAATGCGGGTGTTATCGGCAGGTGTGCCGGTAATGGGACACCTGGGCTTAATGCCACAATCGATTTATAAATTCGGTACCTACACGGTCAGGGCAAAAGCAGAGGAAGAAGCTGAAAAACTGATTGAAGATGCCCTTGAGCTTGAAAAATGCGGATGTTTTGCCATTGTTCTTGAGAAGATCCCTGCCTCTCTTGCAAAGTCAGTAACATCGGAATTAAAGATCCCGGTAATAGGAATAGGCGCCGGGCCTTATACGGATGGACAGGTGCTTGTAGTGCACGATGTACTGGGGATCAATAAAGATTTTAATCCACGTTTTTTAAGGCGATATGCTGATTTGAATACAGTAATTTCTGAAGCAATAAAACATTATATCCATGACATAAAAAGCGGTTCATTTCCGAATCAGAAGGAAAGCTATTAAAGCACCAGATTATGAAAACCAGCAGCATGTATTTGACCATACTATTATGGCTTTGTACCATTTCCAGCTTTGCGCAGAATAAGCCATATAATTATAATGAATCCAGGTTCAATCCTTACCTGAACAGGTTTTCTGTTTCAATAGGAACCGGTATTGCAATTTACGATGGCGAATTCTCTGGGATGAGCAATTTCGTTAACCAGAACTATTTTTTAAATCCAGGTATTGGGACGGGTCTTTCCTACCGGTTATTTGAGAGGATAAGCCTGAGGGCTGAGTTCAATGTATTCCGGTTATCATCCAGATCAGGTTTTACGCAACCAATTCATACCCGTGAATTTTCTTCGATTAATTTCGATTACCAAATAAATGGAGTGATCGATCTGTTCAGGCAAAGCCGTATCGATGGTCAGTTCAAAAGGTGGAATCCGTACATCTTCGGTGGTGTTGGGCAGGTCGTATTCTTTCCTGATCATAACTTGGAGGGTGGTCTTGAAGGTATTGAAAGTGGAATTGATACTACGTATTTGAATTACGATTATTCTAAGGCATCTCTTATATATCCAGTTGGAGCCGGGGTAAGTTACTACTTTGATAAATATCATAAATTAAGCCTGGAAGGGAACTACAGATTCACCAGGACTGATTTCCTCGATGGGTATAAAAGTTCCGATAGCCCAAACAATGACAAATACCTGACCGTCTTCATAAAATATACTTTTGTAATAGACAAGGAGCCTAGAAAATCCTTCATCTACGAGAAATATACAGGCAAGGGCCGGAAAAAGAAAAAATGATCTATATTTATTGTGGCTGCCCCGGGGTACCCCCGCAGTCATGATTTTTTAAATCGATTTTTCTTATTTTCATACAAGTAGTAAACCATTAGAAGCCACTTTAACAAATCAAAAATCTTCGTTCAATGAATTATGAACACGTATCTGTTTATTTCAGACAAATAAGTAACGCGCTAAAACGTTATACACCTGAGAATAAAAATTTTCCGGATTTATTTAAACCTTTATATCATTTCATGTGTATTTCATATAAGCAAAAAGATTACGTAAATTTATCAGACGAAGATTGATCTAAATGATGAGAATTCATTTCATAGGCATATTAATATTTCTGGTTATGGGCATATCCTGTGTGACCGAACCATCGGATCCCAATGGATTGCATTCGATCAGACCACTCACCTATGAAGAGGAGATCCTTTTAAAATCTTCCAACGAATTCTCTTTTGAATTATTAAGAATGCTGGACAGGAATGCGCCTAAGGAAAATATACTTTTTTCCTCCCTGGGTGTTGGAAATGGCATAGGGATGTCTTTGAATATCCTGGAACTCAGGCCAAAAGAAGAGTTGAAGAGCTTCCTGAAGATTAGTGAGGTACGTGATATCGAGATCAATAAGTCATATTATGAGTTGGGCAGGATGTTGAATTATGTGGACCTGGATGTACGATTCGAGAACGGCAATAGCATTTGGATCAATTTTCAGAATGAGTTCAGTCCCCAATCCAGTGATCAGATAATGGCCTATTATGATGCTGATGTGAATTATCTGAACTTTGGGAATCCTAAGAATCTGAAAAAAATCAACCAGTGGGCTGAGAATAGAACATTTGGCAAAATTCATCAGGTAGTTGATACCATAATCCCTGCTGACAAATCGTATATTATCAATTTACTGTATTTTGATATCAGCAAGGCATTACCCTTTGAAAAAGTGATTTCAGGTCCCGTGGTTTTTAATACCCTGGATGGTGACCGGTTTGAATGTGCAGGACTTAACCTTAAAGAAGGAGTCTATAATAAATATGTTCATGAAGACTTCGTGTTGATTGATATACCTTTAGGGAAAGGACAGTTTAACCTGACCATGATGATTCCTCATAAATTCGATGCACTGAATAAAATGATTGAAAACCTGAATCCGGGTATCGTAAAGGAATATATAGACCAGGCCACTGAATCAAATGAAGATCTGATACTGCCTGATTTCGAGATCAATTCAGAGGTAAGGCTAAAAGATCTTTTCCCGGAATTTGGATTGACAGGGCCATTAACGGTTATTGAAGGATATTATCCTACTCATAATCTTTTTATTTCTGATTTTATACACAAATCCCATTTTAACATTGGAAAAGATTTAGATGGTGCTCAGACCGAACTCGAACTTACATTTAAGGATCCGGCATATCTGGTTGACAAACCTTTTATATTCATAGTACGGGAGAAATATACGGGTGCCATTGTATTCACAGGAAAACTGGCAGAGCCGGTGAATGGTTCTTCAGAATAAATACAATTCAAAAGGGAGCAATTCCAAAATATTTTTAGAATTCCTTCAGAAATAGTAAAAAAAATTGGAATTTTAGTGTCTTGAACAGCATAATTCACAGTTTCATATTAATGAATTTATAATGAACGACAGAGTATATATTTTTGACACAACACTTAGAGATGGAGAGCAGGTGCCTGGGTGTCAGTTAAATACAGCAGAAAAAATTGAGGTAGCAAAAGCACTGGAAGCCCTGGGAGTGGATGTTTTGGAGGCTGGATTCCCCATTTCCAGCCCGGGTGATTTTAACTCCGTTGTTGAAATTTCTAAAGCCATATCAGTACCCATCATATGCGGTTTGACAAGGGCATTGGAAAAGGATATTGATGCAGCGGCTGCAGCTTTAAAATATGCTAAAAGAAAGAGAATACATACTGGAATTGGGTCCTCCGATCTTCATATATATACCAAGCTGAAGAGTACCAGGGATAAGATCCTGGAACAAGGTGTGAGGGCTGTTAAATATGCAAAAAAACATGTTGAAGATGTCCAGTTCTACGCAGAGGATGCCGGAAGGGCTAACCTTGAATATCTCTGTAATATGATAGAATCTGTGATCGATGCCGGGGCCACTGTGGTGAATATTCCTGATACCACAGGATATAATTTGCCCTGGGTGTTTGGAGAAAAGATCAAGTACCTGGTTGAACAGGTACCCAATATTCACAAGGCCAGAATTGCCGTGCATTGTCATAATGATCTTGGACTGGCTACATCCAATACGATAGCCGGACTGGTTAATGGGGCAAGGCAGGCCGAAGTAACTATGAATGGCGTGGGTGAAAGGGCAGGTAATACCTCCCTGGAAGAAACTGTCATGATCCTTTACAGTCATAAACACCTTGGACTGACGACTAATATAAATACAGAGCAGATCTGTCCGACAAGCGATCTGGTATCCAAAATGATGCGCATGCCGGTACAGGCGAATAAAGCCATAGTTGGCAAGAATGCATTTGCGCACTCTTCAGGTATACACCAGGATGGATTCCTGAAGAACAGGGAAAATTATGAAGTCATCGATCCGGTCATTGTGGGTTCCATGCCATCTAGCATTGTCCTGACAGCCCGAAGTGGCAAGCATGCCCTGCTCCACAGGCTGGAAAAGTTGGGCTATACTTTTGAAAAAGAAGAACTGATAAAGATCTATGACAAGTTCCTGGTTCTGGCTGATTCTCAAAAAGAAGTTAATGACAAAGATCTTATCAACTTAATAAACGAGATAGAGCCGGAGCTTAAAAAATAGTATAATATTAAAATACCACCGGGTCTAAATCCTGCTTAATTTTTTCTTTGTCATTACAAATCGGAATGAGTTTATATTTTTTTGATTTTTTACCTAAATTGTAGGTATGAAAATCCTTGCTGCTGCCGAGACGAGAGAAGCTGATGCCTATACCATAAAAAATGAACCTATTGCCTCCATCGATCTGATGGAAAGGGCTTCGCAAGCATTCGTTAAATTCTTTACAGAACATTTCCATTCCAGGAGGACAATTCATATTTTTTGCGGAACCGGGAATAATGGTGGGGATGGGCTGGCTGTTGCCAGGATCTTAATACAGAAGAAATATAATATTCAGGCTTATCTGGTCAATTTCAAGGATAAAGGCTCACCGGATTTTTTGACCAACCTCGAAAGGCTGAAAAAAATTCATGAGCCTGAATTGATCACGGACAAGGGGAAATTCCCGGTTTTCACAGAAGATGACGTGGTTATAGATGCCATATTTGGATCAGGGCTTACCAGGCCCGTAGAAGGAATATTTGCCCAGGTGATATCTGAGATCAATGAAAAAGCCAAACATATCGTGTCTATTGACATTGCCTCAGGTTTATTCACTGATACCCCCAGCCAGAAAGGAGCGATTGTTACACCCAGTTTAACAATAACCTTTCAGACGCCTAAATTGGCTTTTCTGATTCCTGAAAATGAAAAATATGTTGGGGCATGGGTAGCTGTCAATATTGGCCTGAACAGGGAATTTATAGAAAATACCCCAAGTTCCAATTATATGCTGACCAGCGGGATGGTGAAGAAAATGATCAGGGAAAGAAGGAAATTTGCCCATAAGGGGGATTTCGGCAAAGCAATAATTTTATCGGGGAGTATGGGTAAAATGGGCGCTGCTGTGCTTGCTGCCAGGGCATGTATGAGGACAGGGGCCGGATTACTTACTATGCAGATACCTCAATGCGGATATAATATTATCCAAACTGCTGTTCCTGAAGCTATGGTAACAGTCGATAGTCAGAAGGACTACCTTACACAATTTCCGGATCTTACACCCTATAGTGTGGTAGGAATGGGACCAGGTATTGGAACCCATCCGGAAACTACCAGGATGCTATATAAATTGCTGGAAAATCATACCAATCCAATGGCTATTGATGCCGATGCCATAAATATTATCGGCAAAAACAGGTTTCTGCTTGAAAAATTGCCAGAAGGTAGTATCCTCACCCCTCATCTGAAAGAATTTGAACGCATAACAGAACCCTGCAACAATCATTTTGACAGGCTTGAAATGCAACGGAAATTTTCACAGAAATATAAGGTGGTAGTCATTCTGAAAGGCGCAAATTCTTCTATTTCCTTGCCTGACGGAAGGATATTGTTCAATACAACCGGAAATCCGGGGATGGCTACAGGCGGGAGCGGCGATGTTCTTACCGGAATGATTACAGGGCTACTGGCTCAGAATTACAGGCCTTCTGAAGCCGCCATGCTGGGAACCTACCTCCACGGACTGGCAGGTGACCTGGCTGAAGCCAAATTGGGGAGAGAAGGAATGATCGCCTCAGATATCCTTAAGGAAATCCCACAAGCCTTTCTTCAGGTAAAAAAATAATGCACTTTTCTTATCTTTTTTCTTTTTTTTCTTATAAATTGGTATTGTGCAAACCAAAGCCGTGTTTTCACGTTATTATTTGTATTACCAGCCTTGATTTATAAGATAAGAATTGTGCTGGTTTTTGGAACGAAATTTGCTTGTTTTAAGATATAAGATAGATATGAATTTGGAAATTAGCCTATGAAGAAACTTCTACTCTTTGCTCTTACATATTTCTTACTCTTTGGAATTGCGACTGCCCAGTCAGCATTAGCAAAGGAGCAAAGTGTGTCGTTGCCATATCTTCAGGATGATGAATCTACCGCCAAAAACAAAATTGAAATATTCCCCAATCCGGCCGTTGAATATATTTACATCAAAATTCATAACTCTGAGCTGGAGAATATAGAGATGGAGCTCTTCAATATAATAGGTAATTCTCTTTCCTTTGATCTCGAAGAAATTGAAACGAACAGCTACAGGATCAAAGTGGAAGATTTTCCTCCCGGGTATTATTTATTAATGATCAAAGACCCCATCAAGCGCTTTAACAAGGCCTTCAAGTTCCATAAGGTGAAATAACAAAAATTATTAAAATTCAGCCATACCCCTGGCCCTTGGGAAGGGTATCACATCCCGAATATTTCCTATTCCTGTCACAAACTGGATAAAGCGTTCAAAACCCAGGCCAAATCCACTATGCGGTGCTGTCCCAAAACGGCGGGTATCCATGAACCACCACAGTTCCTCTTCACTGATCCCGCATTCCTTCATCCGCTGGGTCAGCTTATCCATACGTTCCTCCCGCTGAGAACCGCCAACGATCTCTCCCAATCTCGGGAACAGGATATCCATAGCCCTTACCGTCTTCCCATCCTCGTTCTGCCGCATATAAAAGGCTTTAATTTCCTTAGGATAATCGTAGAGGATCACTGGTTTCCTGAAATGTTTTTCGACAAGGTATCGTTCATGCTCCGATTGCAGGTCGGCACCCCATTCTTCGATAATAAACTGAAACTTTTTCTTTTTATTGGGCTTCGAATTCCTCAGGATATTAATGGCTTCTGTATAGGTTATCCTTTCAAAGTCATTATTGATGACGAAGTTAAGATGTTCTAGGAGCGTCATATCACTGCGCTCTCCCATCTTCTTCATCTTATCCTCATCGATAGCCCGTTTATTAAGAAATTCTATATCCTCCTTACAGTGCTCCAGAACATACCGGATAATATATTTAAGGAAATCTTCGGCCAGATCCATATTATCATTAAGATCATAGAATGCCATCTCAGGCTCGATCATCCAGAATTCTGCAAGATGCCTGCTGGTATTTGAATTCTCAGCCCTGAATGTTGGGCCAAAAGTATACACTTCAGTTAATGCCAGGGCAAACAGTTCAGCTTCAAGCTGGCCTGAGACGGTCAGGTTGGTTTCACGCTCGAAGAAATCCATGGAATAATCAACCTCCCCGGTTTCCGTTCTGGCTGGATTATCGATGTCTAATGCGGTTACTCTGAACATTTCTCCGGCACCTTCGGCATCTGAAGCAGTAATTATCGGGGTGTGCACGTTGAAAAATCCTCTTTCATGAAAGAATTTATGAACTGCATAAGACATCGCATGTCTTACCCTGAAAACCGCACTGAAGGTATTTGTTCTCGGACGTAAATGTGAGATCTCACGCAGGAACTCAAGTGAGTGCCTTTTCGGTTGCAGGGGATATTCATCAGGATCAGCCTTACCCAGCAGATCTATTTTTTCAGCCTGTAATTCGACCTTCTGCCCACCCCCGGCAGATTCTACTACTTCCCCCTGAACTGACAGGCAGGCCCCTGTAGTGATATCTTTGATCAGGTTCTCATCAAAGCCAGCAGGATCAGCAACGATCTGAAGATTGTAAATAATCGATCCATCATTTATAGCGATAAATACAACATTTTTACTTTCACGCTTTGTTCGGACCCATCCGTTTACTTTTACCTTACTGCCTACTTCCTGTTCTTGTAATATTTTTATTGCTTTAACCTTTTGGTAATCCATTATTTTCATGTTAATTAGATGAAAACCTTGTTTTTTTCGTTATCAAACAAATTTCATATGATAACCTAAATTGGATCGCAAAGCAACTATATATTAGGGTTTTTATCAATGAATTTATAGAAATATTCTATTTTTGGGTATTATTTGATGAAGGTATTTTCAGGCATAAAATTTATCGATAATTAATGCAGAGACTTGGGTTGACACAAACGCTTTCACAAAAACTGTCTCCACAACAGATTCAGTTCATAAAGCTATTGCAGATACCCACCACAGAGCTTGAAACCAGGATAGAAGAAGAGCTGGAAACCAACCCGGCATTAGAGGAAGGGCCGGAACAGAATGAGGTTGATAATTCTGAAGATGCGGATTTTGATGAAACAACTGATTCTTCTACTGATGAAATAAGTCTTGATGATTACCTGCAGGATGATTACTCCGGATATAAGATGCAGGGAGATGGATCAGGAGATGATGAGGATAAGGAAATCCCGATAGCCAGCGCACAATCCTTTATCGATCAGTTGAAAGATCAGTTGGGTTATCTGAAACTGGATCCCAGACAAAGGATCATTTCAGAACAACTAATTGGCAGTATAGAGGGTGATGGGTACATTCGACGGGAAATGGAATCCATCATCAACGACCTGGCCTTTTCTCAGAATATTGAAACGACACTGGAAGAACTGGAAGAGATACTTGAGAAGATACAGGATTTTGATCCGCCCGGGATAGCTGCCCGTAACCTGAAAGAATGTTTACTGATACAGTTAAGGAGGAAGGAAGAAGAAGAAAACGGGGATGTACAGCTGGCCATCAGGATCCTGGAATCCAGCTATGATGATTTTACCAAGAAGCACTTCGATAAGATCAAAAAGAAACTTAATATAGAAGATGAGGAGGCACTGAAAGATGCCATGGCAGTCATCACTAAGTTAAATCCCAAACCCGGGAGTAGCTCAGAGGGGATGGTAAAGACACAATATTTAATGCCTGATTTCATTCTTACGAATGTCAATGGAAAACTGGAGTTGACATTGAATTCAAGAAATGCACCTGAATTAAGGATCAGCAGATCCTATGCTGACATGCTGGATGCATATGATAAAAGCAAGACCAAGGATCAGAAGCTGAAGCAAACGGTAACCTTCGTTAAACAGAAATTAGACTCCGCAAAATGGTTCATAGATGCCATAAAGCAAAGACAGATGACCTTGCTGAACACCATGCAGGCCATCGTTAATTTTCAGTATGATTTTTTCCTTACCGGAGATGAAAGCAAATTGAGGCCCATGATCCTGAAAGATATAGCCAATACGATAAATATGGATATATCCACAGTTTCCAGGGTGGCCAACAGCAAGTCCATACAAACCGAATTTGGGATATTCCAGTTAAAGTATTTCTTCTCTGAGGGAATCAGTACCGATTCAGGCGAGGACGTAAGCAGCAGGGAGGTCAAGCAATCTCTAAAAGATATGATCGATAATGAAGATAAGAGTAAGCCCCTTTCAGATGATAAACTGGAAAAGCTTTTGAAAGCAAAAGGATATAATATTGCGAGAAGAACAGTGGCCAAATACAGGGAACAAATGAATATCCCTGTGGCCAGGTTAAGGAAGGAGTTATAGTGGGCAGGATCCTGGCAAACCTCATATCATATATATTGCATCCTTTATTGATGCCTACACTATTGTTGTTGATCTTACTTTTCTTTTTACCTCAATCCCTCCAGCCAGTATACGGCAGGATTGCATTGATGATCATTCTACTGGTTTTTATCACGACTTTTATAATTCCTGCGTTAAGTATCCTGGGATTGCGGTCAACAATGACAATATCCAGTATGAAACTCAGGAACCGCTCAGAAAGAGTAATTCCTTTTACATTTATCACCATCTTTTATGGGATAACAACGTATTTGTTCCACTCAAAGATAGAGATCAATGACCTCATATTGAGCATTTTTATCGGTGCCAGTTTCCTGGTGGCCGTATTGACTATCATTACTATATTTTTTAAGATCAGTGTTCACGCGGCCGGTGCCGGGTGTATGGTTGGTTTTTTATTATCGATCGCGTTGATCTTTCCCGAACACAACCTCATGTGGGCATTGGTGACCGTTGTACTTCTGTCAGGTATAATTATGTCTGCAAGACTGTACCTGGATGCACACACCCCTGTTGAAGTCTATTCAGGATTTACCCTGGGATTATTCATCTCCTTTTTCAGCCTGTATTTTCTGGTTTGAAATATTGTGTTTTTTGAGTCAGGAAATTTCAGAAATAATTCGAGCTCTGATCGGCAATTATTTACTTGTTAAGTAGTCCGGATAATTCACTTATCAATTGTTGAAAAATACTATTAACTATTGATGCTTCTCAAGTCCAACTAAAAGTCAGTGCGCAAATTCCTGGATAATTTCAATGGGATCTCTTAAAAGAGATCAAAGGATATCCCGAAGGACATGGGTTGAGTGGTAGTCCCCAGCGGTCCGTTGTCTTCTTCAAACAATTGCGTCAGGCTGTAATTGTAGAAAACTCCAAAACTTGAATACTGAAAACGTCCGGTCAGATTTACACGCCACCAGGCCGTATCATACTTTTCCTTTTGCTTACTGATCTTTCTCTGACCATCCTGCTTATATTTTACCCTTGTTTTGGAAGATACCCTGAAATCAAAATTAGCGCCAACAGTGATCTTAAAAGATTTTTTGGGATATTCTCGGTTTGTATTATAGGTGATCTCCAAAGGGATGCCCAGGTAGACTGCATGAAACTGTGACCTTTTAATATCCGCATCAGCCGGGAGAATGGTATCCAGGTCAATAAGGACTGTCTCATATCCATCGATACCGGGAGCCGAGGCTATGCTTCTGTTTTCCTTGAATGTATATTTTTCTGAAGTAACTGAGATACCGGGATGAACTGAGAAATTAGATTTACCAAGCCATAGGTCCCATTTATAATAACCCCGGAAATAAATGGAAGGCCAGAGTTTTGAGGACATATCATTTGGAAGGTCAGGAGCCCACACAAATCCCAGGTCCAGGCCTAACACACCGGGGAGGTCCGGTCGCGCACCCTCAAAAGATTTCTTCGTATTCGTTTCTTCTATATCCTGGTCGTCCTGCGCAATGCTAAAGCTTGTTGAAATAAACATGGCCATTACCATCAGCAATCCAACTCTTTTTGACATTTTCATAAATTTATTCTCAGAATTTAAGGCGACAAAGATAATACATTTTGAAGCAGTATAGATAAAATGGTTTGCAGAATCTTAGGGTTTTAACATTTATTCACAATTTGAGGGTATGTTTTACAGGGGTTAAAGAATCCGATTTTCTGAGCACGAAAAAAAAATAGGGATTATATTTGCAGCTGAAGGCCGACTAGCTCAACTGAATAGAGCACTTGACTACGGATCAGGAGGTTATAGGTTTGAATCCTATGTCGGTCACTTGATAA